>CP115967.1 GCA_027941995.1 Erythrobacteraceae bacterium WH01K
ATAAGTCTCGCATTGCCCCTTATGCTGCGATCAATCCTGCGGTTGCGGTGTGACGCGCAGATAAGGTTTTACCGTCTCCCAGCCTTTGGGGAATTTCTCACGCGCTTCTTCATCGCTGAGCGAGGGCACGATGATGACGTCCTCGCCATGCTGCCAGTTCACAGGCGTGGCCACGCTGTGGTCGGCTGTCAGTTGCAGCGAATCGATGACCCGCAGGATCTCTTCGAAATTTCGACCCGTGCTCGCGGGATAGGTCAGCGTAAGTTTCACCTTTTTATCGGATCCGATTACGAAGACCGAGCGTACTGTAAGAGTGTCGTCGGCCTGTGGATGGATCATTCCATAGAGATCGGCGATTTCACGATCCGGGTCCGCGATCAGCGGAAAGTTGAGAGCATGACCCTGGGTTTCGGCTATGTCGCCTGCCCAGGAGCGGTGGTCATCGAGTGGATCAACGCTGAGACCGATCACTTTAACGCCGCGTTTGTCGAATTCCGGTTTCAGGCGGGCAACCTCACCAAGTTCCGTCGTGCAAACAGGAGTGAAATCCGCAGGGTGCGAGAACAGCACCGCCCAGTTGTCACTCATCCATTCATGGAACTTGAGCGTGCCATCGGTTGTGTCGGCCTCGAAATCGGGTGCGGTGTCGCCAAGTTGAAGTGTCATTGAAAATCTCCTGTGGTGAGCGCTAACATAGCGCGAGTTCCATCAGCAGATGGGTGCTACAGGTACTGTAGGTGCAAGCGAGATCGCGACGGAGCGGCGTTCTGGCGCGACGGACGGCATCAGGAGCGCGCTGGTGTTTCGCTCGCCCGCGCTATGCGGAACCCTAGGCCCTTCCTTGCCTTACGCTATTTTTAACTCAGTTCATATCGGGGCGGTTTTCAGGCTGCTCTTCGCCCACCAGGACCAAAAGCCCCAGTCCCACTACGATCGCGACGTCGGCCAGATTGAATGATGGCCAATGAAGAGTATCCCAGTATAAATCGATGAAGTCTCTGACAGCACCGAACATCAGCCTGTCCGCAACGTTGCCGAGCGCTCCGCCAATCGCGAGGCTCAAGCCGAGCGCATGGATGGGCGATCGGGTTCTTATCAGCCAAATCCCGAGTAGTCCCGAAAGCAAAACGCCGATCGCGATAAGGATAACCGGTGCTGCTTCACCAGCCAATCCGAATGCCACGCCGCTATTGGTGATGGCGACTAGATTGAAGCCCGGGAACACTGCGATCACGTTACCCGAACCAACGAAAGAATGCGCCCAGGTTTTCGACAATTGGTCGAGGCCGAAGCTGGCCAGAATCAAAACGGGCGCAAGCCGTTTCGCCGCGCTCAAGGTCATCGGACGCTGGATGGTGCATTTACGACCACCATCTTTTCTTCGCTCATATCGGCCATCGTGTAACCGATACCGCCTGTTCCGAGACCCGACTGACGGCGTCCTGCGAACGGCATCCAGTCGACGCGAAATGCGGTATGATCGTTGACCATTACGGCTGACGCGGCCAGCGCTTCGACGCAGTAATCGGCCCAGGACATTCGGTCGGTAAACACAGCCGCCTGGAAGGCGTAGGGAAGCGCGTTCGCCTGCGTGATCGCAGCATCGACGTCGTCGTATCCGTAAATGCAGACCACAGGGCCGAACACTTCCTTCCGCGATACATCGGCGTCGTCGGGCGGATCGACAAGGACCGTGGGCTGGTAAAGGGTGGAACCCGTGCGCTTACCCCCTGCGGCGAGCCTGCCGCCGCCCTGAACGGCTGCATCGACCCAGGATTCGACGCGGTCGACTTCGGCAGGACGAATGAGCGGACCGCATTGGGTTTCCGCATTGGTCGGATCGCCCACCGTCAGCGCTTCTGCTCCCGCAGCGAGCTCGGCAGCGAAGTCCGGCAATTCGGCGCGCGGAACGAACACGCGCTGCACCGAGACGCAGACCTGACCAGAATGATAAAAGCCCCCTTTCAGGAGCGGAGGAATTACCTTGGCATGCGCAACGCTGTCATCGACGATGATCGGGGCCGCGCCCCCATGTTCCAGCGCCAGACGAGTGCCAGGGGCCAGTTTGGAGCGGAGCATCCAGCCAACTCTGGCCGAACCGATGAAGGAGAAGAACGCCGTTCGCGGATCGGTGACCATTTTTTCGGCGACCTCGTCCGAGCACGGCACGAAACGGCACCAATTTTCATTGAGTCCGGCTTCATAAAGGATTTCGACGAAACTCTTGCAGGAGAGGGGCGTGTCCTTGGCCGGTTTCACCAGTACAGGGCATCCGGTTGCAACCGCCGGTCCCACCTGATGGGCGATCAGGTTCAGAGGATGATTGAAAGCGGAGATCGCCACGACCGGTCCGATCGGCTCACGGAAAGTATAGGCTTTGCGTCCTGCCCCCGCCTGCGTCAGGTCCATCGGGATTTCGCGCCCGCCGCTGGCGAATAATTCGTGTATGCACAATTCGACGCTCTGAATGGCGCGACTGGTTTCCACGCGCGCGTCGACGATGGGTTTGCCGCCCTCGCGCGCAATCTGCATTGCCAGCGTCTCCGCGCGCTCGCGCATCAGCACGCTGGCGCGCTGCAGGATGGCGATGCGTTCATGGGCGGGGAGCCGCGCTTGCCGGTCTTCGTGCAGCGCGCGCGCCTCGTCGAGCCAACGATCGATTTGTGGCCAGTCGACTAGCTCCACGCTGCCAATGCATTCCTGGTCGTAGGGATTGAGGACCTGCCACGTCATTGAGGACACTCCATCGCCTTCAGTTCATCGATCAGAACCTTGCGGTTCTCGGAATAATCCACCGGTAAGTCGATGAGGTGAACGCCGCCGCTTTCAAACGCTTCATTCAACGTCGGTACCAGTGCTTCGCTGCTCTCGATCCGGTGGCCCGTCGCACCATAACTCTTCGCATAGGTAACGAAGTCGGGGTTGGCGAAGCTCAGACCGTAATCGGGAAAGTCAAGTTCTTCCTGTTTCCACCGGATCATACCGTAAGCGGAATCATTGAGGATGAGTACGACGAGGTTGAGGCCGAGCCTGACCGCGGTTTCCACCTCCTGCGAATTCATCATGAACCCGCCATCGCCGCATACGGCGAGCACGCGGCGCTCAGGCGAGAGCATCGCTGCCATCATCGCCGAGGGGAGACCTGCTCCCATCGTCGCCAGCGCGTTGTCGAGCAGAATAGTGTTGGGCTCATGCGCAATATAGTTGCGGGCGAACCAGATCTTGTAGATGCCGTTGTCGAGTGCGACGATGTCGTCCCGGCCCATGACCGCCCGTACATCTGCAACGATGCGCTGGGGCACCATCGGAAAGCGGCCATCGTCGCTGCCTTGGCGGATGTGCGCCGCGATGTCCTCATGGACATTGGCGTAGGCTGCCGGGTCACTAGGATGTTTGCCGCGCAGCCGGTTTCCCAGTCGCTCGACAGATCCGGCAATATCGCCAATGACTTCCAGCTGCGGGAAATAGACCTGGTCGACCTCTGCGGCCTTGTAATTCACATGGATAACGGTGCGTCCGTCAGGCTCCATGAAAAAGGGCGGTTTCTCGACCACGTCATGGCCGATATTGACGATCAGATCGGCACGATCGATGGCGCAATGAACATAGTCATCCGATGATAGAGCCGCCGTTCCAAGATACAGGGGGCTTGCCTCATCAAGCACTCCCTTGCCCATTTGCGTATTAAAAAACGGAAATTGGGTATCGTCGACGAACTTTCGGAGCGCCTTGCAGGCGCTACGTCGGTTGGCCCCGGCACCAACCAAAAGCAGCGGGCGATCGGCGGCCAGAATACGCTCGGCAGCTTCGTCTAGCGCGGCATCTCCGGCCACCGCATATTGGCGGGGGTGGGGCGCAACGACCGGTTCGGAGGTTTCTTCCTCGGCAATATCTTCAGGCAGTTCCAGCAGAACTGCACCGGGTCGCTCTTCCTGAGCTCTCCTGAAACCTTCGCGCACGAGCGAAGGAATGCGCTCCCCATTCACGATCTGCTTCGCCATCTTACATAGTGGGGTGAAAAGCGAGACGACATCGACGATCTGGAACTGCGCCTGCTTCGAGACTTTGATGGGTTTTTGGCCGGTTATCATGACCAGAGGGAAAGCGCCCAGAGCGGCATAAGCTGCGGGCGTCGTGAGGTTTGTCGCCCCTGGCCCCAGCGTGGCAAGGCATACGCCGGCTTTACCGGTAAGACGTCCATAGGTTGCCGCCATGAACCCTGCCCCTTGCTCGTGCCGGGTAACGATCAGACGGATCGACGAGGTCCGCAGTGACTCCAGAAGATCGAGGTTTTCTTCGCCCGGAACCGCGAAGATATACTCGACGCCTTCGGCTTCCAACGCGGCGACAAGAAGATCGGATGCTTTCATGGAATGGTTCTCGCATTGGTGAGGGCCTGGAGGCTGTCGGTGGCAGGTCTTCTGCTCGGCTACTGATTCAGGCTGTGACGGTGAATTGCCCCATCATGCCGGCATCTTCGTGCTCGAGGATGTGGCAGTGGTACATGTAAGGCAAATCCGGGTCGGTGTAGTCCTCGAACCGCAAAAGGAGCCGCACGGCTTCGCCCGGATAGACGACAACCGTGTCCTTTAGCCCCTGTTCCGTCGCATCAGGGGCCCTGCCGTTCCGGTCGAGGATACGGAACTGCACATCGTGGATGTGGAACGGATGCGCCATCATCGAGGCATTCTCGACCTGCCAGATTTCGGTGGTATCGACCCGCACTGTCTCGTCGATACGCTGCATGTCCATCGATTTGCCGTTGATGGTAAAACCGCCTCCACGCATCATGCGCATTCCCATGCCCATATCGAGAACGAAACGGCGCGTCCGGACCGCGTCGCCTGGATCGATCTGAGGCAAGGTAGCGAGCTGGCGCGGCATAGCGATCGCCCGCCTGCGGCTCGCGGCCGGCCGGATGTCCAGCACGGTAAAGCGACGCCTTTCATCCATCATACCGCCCATCATCCCATCGCGACGCTCCCGTTCGCCCATCATCCAATTGTCCGTCGGCCGGTCGGAATCGCGCGTGGGTCCGGGCCCTCTCATTCCCCGGCCCCTATTTCCCATGCCCATGATTTCGAGCCCGTCCGCAAGCAGCGAAACCGGCCTTCCATCGCTGACATCGACGATTACCTGCGCGCGTTCGCCGGGAGCGAGAACAACATTGTCGGTTGGCAGCGGCGCGGCGAGCAAACCGCCGTCGGTTCCGATCTGATGGAAGCTGCGGCCATCGTCGAACCCGAAACGGTAAAAGCGTGCGTTCGAGCCATTGACTAGTCGCAGCCTCAAACGATCGGACTTTGCCTCGAAGACGGGCTCGACGACGCCGTTGACCAGCATCGTGTCACCCATCATTCCCATCATGATATTATGCATGCGTGTGGAATAAACGAGGCTTCCATCGCGCGCGAAAGCGCGATCCTGTACGACCAGCGGTATATCATCGATGCCATAGTCGTTTGGAAGGTCGAGCGCCTCGCTCGCGCTGTCGCGGACGTAGATCATTCCGGCCAGACCCTGATAGACCTGTGGCCCCGAGCGGCGGTGCGCATGCGAATGATACCAGAACATCGCTGCGCGCTGTCGGACATCGAAACGCGCGGTCCAGCTCCCTCCTGGCTCGATCGGCTGATGCGGTCCGCCATCGGCTCGCGCCGGAAGATGAAAACCGTGCCAGTGGACGGTCGCCGTTTCGGACAGATCGCTCGTGACATTCATCCGCACCGTATCGCCGGCGTGCATCTCAAGTGTGGGGCCTAGATAGGACTGGTTGATACCGATGGTCGGCGTTTCGAGCCCGTCAAAAAAATGTGAGACGCCGTGGCGCAGATTGAGATCGAAAACCCGCTCGCCACTATCTCGTTCGCCTGAATAAAGAGGAGGAATGAGAAGTTTCGAGCGCGCGGCTACCGAAGCAAGCGCCGCATTCCGGTCTGTCAACAGGTCGCGCCGGGCATACGCGGCTATTCCCAGTGCACCTGCGCCAAGCACTGCACCGCCAAGAATAGAACGTCTGTCGATCATAATGCTTCCCTTGCCCGGAGCGTCGTCAACCGGTTTCGGCCTGCGGTGTTCCGGATTGCATGCCTTTCATTCTGTTGCGCCAATAACCCAGCGCGATGAGCGCGAGCGTGAGAATTTGCGCCGCCACTGGCTCAAGTGCCGGTGCGATGCCCAGAATCGGTATGCGGGGCAGATTCGGAAGCGGAGTGATGCCCAACAATCCGGCTTCCTGGAGCCCCGAAATACCCTTCCCGGCCAAGACGACGGCAAGAATGCCGATCAGAACCGAACTATACGCGAAGAATGTTCCAATTGGCAGTCGGCGACTGTAGCGCAGCATCGCCCACGCAATCAGCGCTAGCAAGACGATTGCGGCGGCAGCGCCAGCAAGAATCGCGTCGGTATGGCCCTGACTCCAGAGCGCTGCGAAGAACAGGATCGTCTCGAAGACCTCCCGGTAAACCACGAGGAAGGCCAGCCCGAACAGAAACCATGCGGACCTGCGCGAGAGAGCGTGCTGCATGGTTTTCCGGATATAGCGTTGCCATTCGCCGGCCTGCGACTTGCCGTGCATCCATATGCCGACCGACAGCAGGACGAGAGCGGCAAAAAGCGATCCGAACCCCTCCACCAGCTCGCGGCCCGCACCACTCACTCCGATCAGGTAGGTCGCTGCCACCCACGTCAGGGCTCCGGCCCCAAGAGCGGAGAGCCATCCGCCATGGACGAAGGGCAGAACTTCCGTTCTTTCGGCCTTGCGCAGGAACGCGATCATCGCGATCACGATCAGCAATGCCTCTAGCCCTTCGCGCAACAGGATCGCAAAGGCTCCCAAAAATGCCGACGCTTCGCTGGCATTGGCCGGGGCGAGCACCGTCTCGGCCCGGTAGAAAAGAACGTTGAGCGCATTCACCTTCTCGGCGACGGCGGCCACCGGATCACCGCGGCTGATTGCCGCTCGAAGCTCGGCCATGCCGATTTCGACAGATGCGAGGAGATCGGCATCGCGCGTGCTTAAAACGGCCTCCAGCGGTTCGAAGCCATCGAGATAGGCCGAGAGTGCAAGTTCGCGCGCCTCGGTTTTATTACCCGCTTCGTAAGCGGCAAGACTTTGCTGCAATCGTTCGCGCGCCAGAGCGAGTGAGCCGGTCGTATCGCTCGCCACGGCTTCAGGATGAGCCCTCAAATAGGCCATGACGGCATCGGCCCGCTCGGTTCCGATCGCCTCGCCGAGGGCTGCCGGTGTGAGACCGGATAGAGCAGCGAGATCGGGAATGCGTGCCCGGATCGCCGGTTCGTCATTCCAGATACGTCTTCCCCGCTCTACCTCCGGAAATGCAATCGACCCAGAATAATAAGCAAGGCTCCAACGATCTTCCGCCGGGAGATCGGAAAAGCCCGGCATGGCGGTTCCCTCGAGACCTTGTCCAATGACCTGATAAAGCGCGAAAGCGCTCCGCTCGCGGGCTCGGGCGACGTCGTCAAAAGCGATTGGTGGGGGATCGAGTCCCTCTGCGGCGGGGCCGGCGCCGTCTCCGCTTACCCCATGACAGCTTGCGCAGCTCTGGGCGTACAGCGCGGCGCCTCGCGCAAGGTCGGGTACCGCGTCCGGGGCCAGCGGAACGGGAAAGGCCGCGATCAGCTCGCTTGCCAACCTGCGCGCGTCTCGTGCGACGACAGCAGGCTCCACTTTCGCCGAGATTGCCTCGGCAAGCGCCTCTGCATCCGCAACCAGCTGTGCACGTTGCGCATTTGCGGGTAGGGCCGCCATGCGTTCGACTACAGAAGCAGAAAATTCCTGCATTTCGGCATATTCCAGCTCGTTGGTGACTTTACCGTCTTCGACCGCTTCTATGTAATCCACCGCGATGTAGTCGAGAAGGCGCCAACTCGTTTGGACTTCGTCGTGCGTGTCTGCGGAAGCGGGCATTGCGACTGCCATCGCCAGAATAGCGATTAGCTGGCCGACAAAGGCGCGTAGCGTCATTTGGAGACGACCCTTTCGAGAGCTGAAGCATGTTGCGCGCGAAGTTCCTCGGTTGCGCGCCGGACGATGAGGTAAGCCGAATGCAGAAATATCAGCGCGATGATCGCCGCGACCAAAAGATCCGGCCAGGCTTGCCCGGTCCAGGCGACCAGCGCTGCAGCGATGATCACTCCGACATTGGCGATCGCGTCATTGCGGCTGAACAGCCAGATCGCGGACACGTGTGCGTCGCCTTCGCGAAACCGCATCAGCACAAGCGCCGCCGCAATGTTCACCACCAGTGCTGCAGCCGCGATACCGCCCATCAAACCGGCTTCCGGCGCGACCGCGTTCAGTGAGCGCCAGACTGCCAGACCGATTACTCCAAGGCCCAGTGCGCCCAGAAACAGGCCCTGTGTCAGCGCGACCCGGGCGCGCGTGCGGGCACTCCACGCAAGAGCGAGGATGCCGATCAGCGTGATCGATCCATCGCCGATGAAGTCGAGGGCGTCGGCCTTGAGCGCTTGGCTGTCCGCCAGAAACCCGCCGAAGACCTCGAAAACGCCAAAGCCCAGATTGAGCAATACGACGATCCAAAGGGCGCGGCGATAGGCCGGGTCTGCACCTGCTCTTTGCGTATCGCCTGTGCAACCGCAATCCGATGTTTCGTTTTCCAACATAAGCCAGTAGGTAACACCTCCAGTGGCTGTAGAGGCAAGCTGAAATTGCGACACACTCGCGATATGGCGCGCAAGGAGTAGATTCATGCTTATCGGAGGTTTGGCAAAGGCAACCGGAACGAAGGTGAATACGATAAGGTTTTACGAGGACATCGGACTGATGCCCGAAGCCGCACGCACGGCAGCGGGCCAGCGAACCTATACGGAGCGGGATGTAGAACGACTGGCGTTCATCCGGCAGGCGCGCAAACTTGGCTTTTCCATCGAGGAAGCGCGCTCCCTCTTGGAACTAAAGAACACGCCAAATGGAAGCTGCGACAAGGCGGGCGATATTGCGAAACAACACCTTCTGAGTGTGGAAGATCGCCTTACCCGTCTGGAAGCTCTTCGCGCAGAGCTGGAAAATGTAGTGGTGTCTTGTACCGGCGGCGACGTGTCGGACTGCAAGATTATCGAGACACTTTCCCAATCCCGACCAAAATCTGTGTCCGCAAAGCCAAAAAGGCGAAGCCACGCGTTTTCGTCTCTCTGAGCGGCGCTGCGGTGCAATTAGAAACTATGGAGAGCTGACGGATCACCTCGTGATGAAGGCGTTCCAATAATCTATTTCGCCACATTGAGAGACGACTGAAGCCCCGCAGGCGCGAAAAATCGCTTGCCCCTACAGTCGCTGGAGGGGTTATTTGGCAATCCGGCATGCCCTTCTCGGTCTCTGCCGCGGTCGGGTTCATTGCGCTCTCAGGTGTGGCCGTGCTCAACGGTCTCGTCATGATGACCGCGATCCGGCAGCGTCTCGAGAGAGGAATACCGCTCGACGAAGCTATTGCCGATGGCGCGCTTGCACGTCTGCGACCGGTGCTGATGACGGCGCTGGTGGCTTCGCTCGGCTTCGTGCCCATGGCGATCGCCACCGGAACCGGGGCCGAGGTGCAACGTCCACTGGCGACGGTGGTGATCGGTGGACTGATCACGGCAACCGCGCTGACGCTGTTCGTTCTTCCTGCAATCGCGCGGCTTGTGTTGCACCGCTCAGAGGACGAACGAAGCTGGCGTGAGAAGTGGTGGGACCGTCTGCGGCGCAACGTAACGCGCGAAGAGCGGCGGGAATTAAGAAATGTAACATGACCGCAGAGAGTTGGAGACGTCGAATGCTGGAAATTACCGAAGACAAACCATCGACCGGACTACAAGTCGGAGGAACATCTGAAAGTTTTGACCAAGACCTTTTTGTGGGTCGGTTCACGCCGGCTGCTGCCAAAGTTTCATGCCGGAGCGGAGGGAGTACCACATGAGCGGCGAAGGAGAAGTTGAGCTCGACTCAACCGATAAGCGACGTACACTTTGGATCGTTTTATGGCTCAATGTGGCGATCGCTATAGGTTTTTTCATTGTTGGATATTTTGCTGATTCCAACGGATTGCTTGCAAACGGCTTGGACAATTCGTCCGACGCGATAGTCTATCTGTTAAGCCTTCTGGCACTAACCCGTTCTCGAACCTGGAAGCGCGGTGCCGCGCGCTTTTCTGGTATCATGCTCCTCATCTTCGCTGGCGGCGTCATCGCCGATGCTTTCCGACGCTTTGTGGAAGGCTCCGATCCGGGCGGCGTCATGATGATGGTGATGGCGGCGGTGGCCGGCGTGGTGAATCTCGTCTGCCTGCGAATGCTTCAGAACATGAAGAAGAAGGACGTCAATTTACGCGCTGCCACGACCTTTAGCTTCAACGATTTCATCTCTAACGGCGGGATCATCATTGCGGGCATCATCGTCATGCTTACCGGCGCGAACTGGCCCGATCTTGTCGTGGGTGTCGCCGTTGCGGGTATCGCGCTTTACGGCGGCATCGACATTTTGCGAGATGCGCATAAGGATCGCCATGACGAAGAGGGTACCGAGCACCGCAAGGGCGACGAATTTGGCAGATAACCGGCCAAGATGGTTATATTTGCGACGCGTTTGACATCCGGCTGCGAACCCTTGGTTATCTACATTGCTGATGCAGTCGGAACCCAAGCCTCCGCTATAAGAGGCGACGCCGGACAGAAATCTCAGAACGGGATAGCTTCTACGCCCCACAGGTGGCCGACATGCGCGGAACTAACACTCGGAATGCCTCGTTTCCACCATTGAAAGCTCGATTACGAATGAGGAGATAAGCCATGAAAGCCCAAGATGTAATGACAGCTAACCCCGCATGCTGCAGTCCATCGAGCACCGTGCAAGAGGCAGCTTCATTGATGGTCGATAATGATTGCGGCGAAATCCCCGTTGTCGATGATTCCGGTGCGTTGGTGGGCGTGGTGACCGACAGGGACATCGCCTGCCGCTGTGTTGCCAAAGGCAATTCCTCCGACCAACGCGTTGAGGAGGTGATGACATCATCACCTGTTACTGTCACCGCCGATGCAAGCGTCGACGAATGCTGCACCAAGATGGAAGACAATCAGGTTCGGCGGCTTCCGGTGGTCGATGACGAGGGCAAATGCTGCGGCATCGTTGCGCAGGCCGATATCGCCAGAAGCGCAGCTGAGAAGGAAACGGGTGACCTCGTGCGCGAGGTATCCGAAGCTAGTTCGGAGCCAGCTTCGGCGGGATGCTGCTAGTCGCAAAAGACTATTTATTTTACGCGCTTAAAGCGGACGGGGCGATCTGATCGGTCCCCGTCCGCAATCGCTCGTTACTTGCCAATCGCCTCGCCCCCGAATATCTCGGGCCGGTGAAGTTCATTCGTACCTTGACCTTGATCCTGTCCGTCGTCAGAACATTTGGCGCAGATCGCTGCGTAAATTAGCGGAGTGTGGGCCTCGTTCTGGGGTTGATATTAAGCGGCGAGCCTGCGGTGCTGCAAGCGCCGATGTTCGATGGTCTGTCGCTTGATCCTTTCGCGCTGTTTGATGATGGCGGGTGCCTTGCCGAGGTAGGTATCGGCGGGTGTCACGTTGTCGAGGCTCTCGTGGTAGCGGCGGTGATTGTAATGTTCGACGAACGCCTCGATCTCCTGCTCGAGATCGCCGGGCAGGAAGTAGTTTTCGAGAAGGATGCGGTTTTTCAGGGTCTGGTGCCAACGTTCGATCTTGCCCTGGGTTTGCGGATGGAACGGGGCGCCGCGCACATGGGTCATCTTCTGGGCCTCGATATATTCCGCCAGCTCGCCCGCGATGTACTGGGACCGTTGTCGCTGAGCAGCCTGGGCTTGTGCAACACGGTGGCGCTGTCGCAGCCCGAAGCCGCAAGAGCGAGGTCCAGCGAGTCGGTGACGTCGCTGGCGCACATGGTGGAGCACAGGCGCCAGGCGATGATGTAGCGGGAGTAATCGTCGAGCACGGTCGACAGATACATCCAGCCCCACCCGATGATTTTGAAGTAGGTAAAATCGGTCTGCCACATCTCGTTCGGGCGTGTGGTCTGCGTGTGGAACGCCTCGGCCGCCTTGATCACGACATAGGCCGGGCTGGTGATCAGATCGTGGGCCTTGAGCAGGCGGTAGACCGTGGCTTCCGACACGAAGTAGCGCTTCTCGTCGGTGAAGCGCACGGCCAGTTCGCGCGGTGACAACTCGGTCTGCTCCAGCGCCATCTCGATGATCTGGCCGCGGATATCGTCCTCGATCCGGTTCCATACCCGGCTCGGCGCCGATGGCCGATCCTCCAGCGCCTCCGGCCCGCCTTCGCGGTAGCGGTCATACCAGCGGTAGAAGGTCCGGCGGGCGATGCCGAGCCCGTCCAGCGTGCGTTTGGCAGGCAGGTGCGACTGCTCGACGATCCTGATGATCTCGAGCTTCTCGGATGCTGGGTATCTCATGCGTCGTCGTCCCCATCCGCGATCATGCTTTTTTTAAGCAGGCGGTTCTCGATAGTGAGATCGGCCACGCATTCCTTCAGGTCGCGCGCCTCGCGGCGCAGGCCCTTCACTTCGTCCGTCGTGGCGGCACGGGCGGTGTCGCCCGCCAAGCGACGCTTGCCGGCTTCCATGAACTCCTTCGACCAGGTGTAATACAGGCTCTGCGCGATACCTTCCCGTCGGCACAGCTCGGCAATGCTGTCATCGCCGCGCAGGCCATCGAGCACGATCCGGATCTTGTCCTCGGCCGAGAAATGCCGGCGGGTCTGGCGCCGGATGTTCTTCACCACCTGTGCCGCAGGAGCCTTGGCTGGCGATTTTGCATTGGAGGATTTGGGCTTCATCTTCGTTCCTTCGTCACTACGACGAAGCCCAAATCCTCCTTAAATCACAACCTCAAATCTGTGCCATTGGTGCTGACGGCGGACAGCGGGGATCGTATCTACGTCAATGGCACGCAAAACGCGGTGTTTGACGCTCGGACCGGTCAGTTACGCTTGCGGATCCTCAATGGATCGAACGCACGCTTCTACGATTTCTCGCTGTCCGGTGGTCAGACCATGGAGCTCATCGCGAGCGATAGCGGCTTGCTGGATCGCCCGCATGCGGTCCGCTCGCTCAGGCTCGCACCGGGTGAGCGGCCGCAGATCCTCGTCGATCTTTCCGAAGGGCGCCCACTCAGCCTTGTGGCGACCAGTCCGGACAATTCGATGGGCATGATGGGAGGCGACGGCGGCGGTATGATGGGAGGCGGTATGGGCCGACGGCGCGACGATGCCCGGATGGACGAGCCGTTCCGCGCCCTCGATATCAGGCCCGCCGGCTCCTCGCCGCGAAGGATTCTTCCGCCGCAGCTTGCCGCGCTCCCAGCACTCAACCCTTCACTTGCAGTGCGAACCCGGCGGTTCGTGCTCGATATGGGAATGAGGGGCGGCGGGATGTCTATAAATGGTGCCAACATGGACATGAATGTCATCAACCAGCGGGTGCCCGTCGACCAGTGGGAGATTTGGGAGATCGCCAATGCCTCGATGATGGCCCATCCCTTTCATATCCATAATGCGCAGTTTCGCGTGATCGATCGCGGCGGCCGCACGCCGCCGCCGCTGGAAACGGGATTCAAGGATACGGTCGTCGTCAATCCGCGCGAGCAGGTGCGCGTGCTCCTGCGCTTCGCGGAACATAACGATCCGGACCTGCCTTACATGTATCACTGCCACATTCTCGAACATGAGGACGCAGGCATGATGGGACAGTTCGTCGTGGTGAAGAGCTAGAAAGGAGTTCGCATGAGCAAGGAGGACAGCGTTATTAAGGGCACAGCGAACGATCCGGTCTGCGGTATGCGCGTTACGGTCGAGGGCGCCAAACGGAGGCCCGCCACGAGGGCTCTGAGCATTATTTCTGTTCATCGCGCTGTCTCGACAAATTCGAGATTGATCCCGAGCTTTATCTCTCACGAGCGCATCTCGACGCGGTGGAGGACTTGCCGACCGGCATGATTTACACCTGCCCGATGCATCCCGAGATACGTTCAACGGAGGGCCATTCGGAGAGGTATTTTATTGAATAGCGCCCCGATCCACGAACAGCCATAGCAATCGATATCGACAATCTCTTCGATACGTCAAACCAACGGGAACGGTTGATGTTTTTTCCGAGCTGTGCCCGGATCAACCGCTAGAGAGTTTCGTGAGCGAAACCGCCATCTGAACTTCGGCATCACGTTGAAGCGCAGCTTCGGCAGCGCCAACACCCCCACCAAGCAGTGTACGCCTCGAGCTTCTAACTCCAAGACGGGTCTCCCTTAAGGGTGTCCGCTTTCGGGCGATTGCGATTAGTTCCCAAATGCCCGGATGGGGGCGCAAAGCCGCCGCTGTGTCTGACCTTAAATAACGGTACGCGAATTCAAGCAGTCAAGAGGTAAGCTTGCCTATGAGGTAAAGCGCTTCGCAAGTCGCGCCGCCGCGCCGCTTTGTGTGGCAAGTCTTGCGCCATATCGCATGACCGTGGCCGGGTCGCGCCAGCGATAGGCCTGCATGATTGCAGGCAACCCCTCCCCTGCCGCAAAATTGTCCTGCGCCACGCCGACCCTGATCGAATGGGACGAGATCTCTTTCAGCAGTTTCTCGAAGCGTGTTTCGCTTATCTCTCCCAACAGACCCTTGGCATATGCATCGCGAATGAGGCGCCGATAGATCAGCGTAATCGAATTGGGATGGAGCGCAGCATTGCCCACGCACCGTACGGAACCATCTGCGTGACATTCCACGCGGCGGAACAGGGGGCCTTCGCGAATATCGCCATCTTTCTTCCAATCTCGGATGGCCTTCATCGTTGCCGGTGATAGGTAGGCATAGGCGCCCTGACCTTCCGCATCGGTTTTCGAAGAAGGGATGTAGAGCGCCCCTCCCCCTGCCCCGTCGCCTTCGATATGGTCGACACGGATCGATACCAATTCCGAACGGCGGCACGCGGTATCATAGGCCGTGCGGATCAAGGCAGCATCGCGCAACCCTAGCCAGTCACGGCGGCAGGCCTTGATAAGGTGCGCAAGACAGACACCCGAGGCCGGACCATCGAGGTCTGCCACTTCACCCTTGAAGCGGATGCCCCGAGCCTGGCGTTGTCGGGTCCCGCGAGCACGGCGCATCGCCTTCAGCTCGAGCTTGACCAGAGGCTCCGCTGTTGGATCAGTCAGGCCGCCCATACGGTATGCCATGCCGATATGAACGAGATAGCGGGCAATCGTTGCCGGGCTCCGCTGTTTCCATTCGCGTTGCAGTTTGACCTCATCACCGTCTGCGGTTCGACCGAGAACGCGAATCCACGCAGCAACAAGTTCTGGAGTTGCGTTGTCCGGTGCAATGTGTCGCTGGCGGCACCATTCTGCCCAGAGCGTGAGATCGGAAACAAACGCGCGCTTCGTGTTGTCGGACCAGGCCCGGACAGCCGCGTCGATCAGCCGAGGATCGAGCGCCGCTGCAGGTCCGGCCAACGCGCGGACCTCCGCAACGACCAGTGACTGGCTGTTATCCGATGCCGCCAAGCTGCCCATTGCGCTCAAGGTACCATTTCGCCAATCCAGACATAAATCCGTCGGCCCTCTACGCGCAGGATGAGGAGGTCCTCCACTGTAAGCGGTCGAACATGCGCGACCGGATTTCGTATCGTCGCGAGCCGCGAAAGCGTCTCGCCGATCGACACCTTGTTTTTGAAAATCGGCTTGAAGATCTCCTGCCAGTTATCATTGCGTTCGATGATTGCACGATAGTCGCCGAAATCGGCGTAGTCGAACAACTCGCCGGGTGCCCGTCCCATATCGACATCGACTTGGCGCCGGCGCTCCCATTCCTCGCGCACATTCGAATGAACACGCTGACGGATCCATTTCGGGCCGACAGAACGCACCATTGCCGCAGCGATGAAGGCGCGAAGCTTGCGTTCAAGCTGGCGCGCCATAGTGGCGACAACCAGATCGAGTTCGTCTTCATCTGCATCAGGCGGTGCTTCCACAGTCATTCCGAAAGGCATAAAAATCGAGCCCACCAGAGCCATCGGCAAACTAGAGAGACGCCTGTCGAACCCGCGTGCCAGGCGGAGCCCGCGCGCGAGCATCGCGTCTTCGGCGACGTCCTCCTCCGGCTTGGACTTGCGGTAGTCACCGAACTCCTCGCGCACCCTTTCGGCCACCCGTGGAGTCCCCGGAGCCGCGCGCGCCACAAGATCGGTTAGGCCGCGAAAGGCCGCATAACCTTCCAGCGCGAGTTCCGGCCGGTCAGCCCGCACCCAGGGCGTCTCAATCGCGAGCACCTCGGTTCGTAACCGTTCCGCAAAGTCCACTTGGGCATGTCGGACACCTGCGATCGCCGCGAAGTCGATCTGCGCAACCTCGGCCATGGTCGGTACACGCAGTTCAGGAAACAAATCAGGGTAATCGGTTGCCAGACGAGCACGAGACGGCACGATCCCGGCCAGTGCATCAGCTGCTTGCGAGAGCCCGGCAAGCTGGCGTGCGAAGGCCTCTGTCGTCGTCGACACCCCTTGCAGCCTTTCCATGACCGGAGCCAGTGCATCGCGCTTGGCGAGAATGTCGGCCACGGTGTCGTCGAGCAACCCGCGCCCCGCCACGAGGGAAGCGAAGGTATCCCCCGCGACCGACCCGCTCGCCATCCGCTCGGCAAGCGAGGCGGAGTGCGCGATCGCTCCAAGGCGATCAGAGACAAGATCGAACGTGCCGTTCGAGGCCATGAGGCTCAGTTCTTCAGCACGCTGACGCGCGGTGTCAAAGAAAGCCGGGTGCCGGTCGATCAGATCCTGATAGGTTTTCTGGTGGGCGAGCGCCTGTTCGACAAAATCGGGCTGCCGCGCGATCAATTTCTCATACTGGCTGTGGCCGCGCATTGCTCGCTCGATCAGTTGCGAAGAGCTGTCTTTGCCTGCGGCGAGCGATGCAAGCGTGCCGCCCTGCAAATCTCGCATGGCCTTAGAAATTGGATCGTCTTCTTGTCGCATGCGATCTGTTTACGCGCGACAGCCGCAATTGCATAGTGTTGATAAGCAGGCCTTATCAACACTAGTCATTCTGCATTGTGGACTCGCGTGTGCGTTTCAGTCTACTTTCGTGCCATGAGCCGGCCGGCACTTCCCCTCTCCTCGATCGCCTGGACGGCCGGATTGGCGGGCCTGTTCGGCGAAGCTATGGCAGCTATCGGCAGGCTGGATGCACGGATTTCCGCCAGTCCTGTCGCTCAGCCATGGCGAAATCGGACGGTCTGGAAGGGCTATAGCACGGCGCTGCAACTGCAGCGATACGAGATCGATGAAATCGACGTATTTTCTCAAGCAACGGGAGTTCCGATAGCCGGGCGCCCCTCCGTTGCCACGGCGGGCCGACCGTTCGATGCATTTGGTGAGTGGAAGCATTCTTTTGATCGGGCGACTGTGCGTCACTGGCGCGAGGGCCTGCCCTTCAGCTTCGACCCGCCGGACACCTGGAGCAAGGCCCCTCCCCTCATCCGTGCGCTGACCTTGCTCGACATCTGGACGCGCCAGGACCCCTCGCCTCGTCCGTGGCTCTGCTTTCCCCAGCTGCTGGCCAGCATGAATGTGGTCGCAAGCGCTCTACCTTGCCTCGTCATAGGCGACCTCTCGCTACGGACCCTGCGCGGCCCGCGAGAGCGCCAGCTCAAGCGGCTGCTGAAGGCGTTGCGCAGCACTGCCGCCGACGGCCTGGAGCGTCTCGATCGGCTTGAGGGCTGGCGCCTGAACTTTGCTGCTGTACTTGCAGAGGAAAGCCGCCCGGGACTCTTGCGTGATCTGGGCAAACTTGTCCTTTCGCAGCCGCTGGTGACGGCGCGGCTGATTGCGGACACATTCGAGATTACGCTCTCGGGTGCGGGAAAGCTGCTTGCGCGTGCTGCCGCACACCGCCTTCTCGTTGAGGTTTCGGGCCGGAACAGCTGGCGTCTTTACGTCACGCCAGATATGGGGATCGCTCTGGGTATGGTCTCCCCCCCGCGCGGCCGACCGCCCTCCCCTCCCCGACGAACCGAGGAGCTCGATACGGTGCTGGCGGACTTCGACAAGGAAATGGAAGAGATCGATACGCTTCTGCAGAACGTCCAGAGTTCCCGGCCTAGCTAAAGAACCTTCCCGATCGCCAAGATCAACTCGTCCTTGCCTGCTCCGGAACCTGGGAGCACTTTTATCGTCACACCCTCCCCCTTTGCAGGCCGGTTCACCGTTAGCATTGGCCGACCTTCTTTGGATTTGATCGTCTCCGCCTTCTCTTTCCTCGCAGGTTTGGCGGGAGCCACCGTGGCCTTGAGGAGGCGCTTGGCGGTTTCGGGGCCGCTCAGTGGTTCCGCCCCCCCTTCCCTATCCGCGACTAAGGCGACCGCCTCGGCCTCCATTGCTTTTCGCGCGCGCTGATCATTTGCCAGTGGCTTGAGATCGCGCGCTATCCGGACAGTGATGTCGTGCCGGTCGGAGAAGGCCGAAACGATTTCGCTGGGGAGACGCGCGACATTGAGCATCCGGCTTAGCCAAGATTTTGAGATATTGAGGTGCTCGGCCATCTGGGTGAGCGAGCCCTCGTAGAACTCCTCCAGCGCAGCTTCATATTCGTGCGCCCGCTCCCAATCGGTGATGTCCTTGCGCGAGCGGTTCTCGACATCGGAGACCCGGAAAGCCTCTTCGTCAGTGAGCTGCTGGACCGTGACCAAATAGTCAAACTCAGGGTGGTTGTGCTCGCGCAACCATTGCACGGTCCACCAGCGGCGCACCCCGGCGATGATCTCGTAGTCGTGGTCCGGATCATCACGCAACCGGCGCACAATAGCTGGGATGCGCTGCTTCTTGGCAGAAAGAAAGGCGCCGATGAGGTCACGGCAGCTTTCTTCGGTAAGATGATCGAGATCGCGGTTGTGCAGCCGCCAGGGCCTGCAGCGGCCGGGATCGACGAATTCCGTTCGATCGGTCACAACCTTGCCCGAGGCCAGTCGGTTGAGCGCCTCACTCCGGCTCGCCATGATGCTCCGCGCAGGGGCCGCCTCCCCCTCTTCGATCTCTTCGTCGAGCGAGTCGGTTAGCAATGAGCTGAACCCTTTGTTGCCCTTTGCCATGGCTTAATCTCCTTACTTTATCGCCGCGCGGGGAGCTTGTTGCCACGTGGCAACGCTGGCCCGCAATTGATCGATTTCCGCGCGCAAGAGCACCGAAGACAATCCGTTTCGATTTGTGGGAGGGTAACAACAACCCCTTGTTATACAATCTATTCCTCGCAATTTGCCACGTGGCAACATCAGATCGCGCCCTCCCCGGACCGACTCGCCCAAGACGCGACAACATCATGCTCAATGTCGTCGCAAACCGCGGTGAGATATTTGAGGCAGCGCATGTGCACGTCACGCGAAGTCACCGGTCGATCGAGCTCGAAAACTGTTTTCAGACGAGAGCTCGCATTGTCGATTTCCGCGCTGGTCGGCATGATCGATGTGAGCATCGAGCCGCCGAAAACATCACGCATCATAGCCAGCAATTCGCGATGCATCGACTTGTTCTCGTCGACGCGGCTCGCAACGACGCGGATAAAATTATAGGCGGGGCGCGCCCTACCCCCAAGCTGCTCAAGTTGTTCCATCGTGGTTCGGGCCATGTCGACGAAGGAGACCGTTGACGAGAAGTCGATCACGCTCGGCGGCATTGGAATCACCATCGCGTTTGCGGCCTGCAAGACTGCCATGGAAACCATGCCCAAGGCTGGCGGTGGGTCCATGATCACAACGTCATAGTCGTGCACCACTTCACCGATAGCTTGCGAGATAAGATCGATTACGTCGAAGCTTCGGGTCTGCGCGAGATGCGCCGCGATTTCATATTCCAGATTGTACAGCTTCAGGTTTGACGGAAGCAGATCGAGGCCATGAAAATGCGTCTTGCGGATGATCGAACGCACACCGAGCAATTCCGGGTCATGGAAGTGTCCGTAAAGAGTATCATTCTCGCCGAGATCAATATCGGGCCGGTAACCGAACATCATGGTCGAACTTGCCTGGCTGTCACAATCCACCAGCAGCGTTCGATAACCCTTTATTGAAAAATGCTGGGCCAGATGCACGGCAATCGTGGATTTGCCGACACCGCCCTTGAAGTTCGATACCGAAATGATGGCCGGCATATCCTCAGGCTCTCGCCAAGGCCGGGTGTCGAAGACCTCCCGCATGTGATCGAGCTCGGCAAGATTATAGGGCAGGCGATGACCCGAAGGTGTTCGCTCGCGTTCAGGCAGCCGGCCATCGCGTTCGGCCTCGCGTATCGCCGAGGCGGTCCGATCGACCAGTTCGGCAGCCTTAGAGATGGAATAGGTGGGGCCAGCTTTTTCACCGGTCTCGGGATCCATAGCGTGCGTCTGCAGCCGTTTAAGGATCGCCAACGACTTACGGTGAAGGGAACGGAGATCATCGGTCGCCGTGTTCTCCGAGCTCGCTGTGTCAGAAATTTGGGTCGCCATCTGCTGTCCTCGTTGGAAGTCTCGGAAAGAAATAGACCCAGTTGAAGATTTCGGCAACGACTTGGCCAAAATACCTACAACCTCACCGATGATCTCCGAGCCATTTGGGCCGGAACTAGCATCGGGTTTGCGAATGACCGATGATCTACGAGCTCTTTCGGCGGCACAAACCCGCGGGTAGGGCAGGGTGGGGTACTTGTGGACAAGTACCGATGATCTGCGAGCGCAACCGATGACCTAGGTGCCAAAATACAATGATCTCGGTGCTTTCGAACCGATGATCTCGGAGCACATACCTACTTAATAAGAATCTCCTTCTCCGAATCCGATTCGCAAATCGTTTTCATTTTGTGATTTCGTTTCGGAAAGATCGCTGCGAACGCCGAACGGACCCGAGATCATCGGTGGATTTGCAGGTTTGACCGCCAGAATTGCGCAAAAATCGCCAAAAGGGTTGATTTGCCCATCCAACCCTGTTGTTGATCGCAGCACCACAACCCGGCGAATCGGGGAAGGGGACGATGACGCAGGATGACAGGACACCGCTCGGGCACCAATACGCACTCGCCATGCTTTCCGGCGGGGCCGACGAGGTGCGTGAGCTCGCAGAGTATGCCGGTACGCAGCTGACGCTTGACGCATTTCTGCGAGTACAGGACGAGGAACCGGTTCCCGCGTTCTTGCATTCCGCGCTGTGCGCGATGTCTCTTCCGACCAAGCGCCCGAAAAACGAATTCGAGCCGATCATTCGTGAAGACGGACGCTATGCATTGGCGATCAATCCCCGGCCGGTTCTCCAGGACGTCGATGGCAAGCGTGTGATGAAGAGCCTTGGCGTACCCTTTGGCTCTTACCCGCGCGTCGCACTTATCTATATTCTTTCTCAGGCAGTGCAGCAGCGTTCGCGCGACGTGTTCCTTGGTCGAAATTTCACCGACTGGATGCGGCGGCTCGGCTATCAGACAATTTCGTATGGTCCCCGCGGTACGGCCAATCTCATGAAACAACAGGTCGATCGCCTACTCGCCTGCGAATGGCAAATTCGCTGGGACGGAGGAGAAACTGACCAGAACGCCTTCGCTGTGCGTGACGTAAAGATCTCCAACGAATATGCGGGCTCGCTCGACAAAGACGGTGCCTTCGCGCGCGAAATTCGTATGTCCGAAGTCTTCTACCAACATCTGGTAGAGCACGCGGTCCCGCTTAATGAGGTCGCAATCCGCGAGTTGAAGGGCACGCCTACGGCGCTCGACCTCTACACTTATCTTGCCTACCGCTTGCCGCGGGTTACCGCCGGTCGCGGACAGGCGATATCCTGGGATCAACTTGCGAAGCATCTGGGCAACGCAGCGGACAGCAAGCGATTCAGGCAGACCGTCCGCGAGACGATGCAACTGGTCTCTTCGGTCTACCCCAATGCCAACATCGATGTGTCTGGTCGCAAGGTTGTGCTTCATCCATCACCCGCCCCGCTCGAGAAAAAACTTGTCGGCACGCACTTGCGCCTTGTTGGCGTGGAGCCTCGCAAGAAGCGGGGAGGGGAGGGGGCCAAGACCAAAGGCCCGAATACGGCAAAGCAGACGGTCGAAGACTTGCTAGCTTTTCCGAGCGGCTCACTTCAGTATGGCAAACGCGAAGAGGCGTTCCTGAGAATCGGCCGGGACAAAGGGGCGCCTTGGGATGTCGACTTGATGGCCGGGGAGTTTCGACGCGGCTTCCCCGACGTCTCGCGCAAGCGCACAGAAAAGGAATGGTTGAGAGTTTGGGAAAGCTTCGTGACCTCCTACGCCAAGCGCCGAAAGCCCTGCTGACTCCCGTCTTCGTGGCCACACATATTGACAAAGCGTGGCCACGGCGCTATTTCCTCTCCCAAGGAGATAGCCGTGACAAATATAGATCTGATTGCCGCTATTCGCGATCTGCCTGTACGAGACAGCGCACGTCTCAAAGACGCATTGATGGGGACCTTAAGTCGACTTTCGGGTGGCGAGCCTCTTGCGGTCCGGGCATTCAGGGATCGGTTCAGCGCCATCAACCGCGAGGTTAGCGAGGGGGGCGTTCAACTGGTCGCAACCGCCGGATCACAAAACGTCTTGGTTTCACTCGATAGTCTCGCCGCTCTCATTGAATCGGTTCACCAGAGTATGAGCTTTGCCGACCAGCTTGAAATGTCGGGTTTCGAAGCGCTCGAGGTGGCAATGGTGGAAGATCAGGATCCCCTCGACGATGAGGGCCTTGTCTTTGGAACTGCAGTGATGGCTGAAGAGGCTTAGCGGCCAGCGTGCTGTATCTGCTCTCGACGCAAGTCCTGTTGGACATCCTCGGCAAACAATCTCCCGGCACGCAATGGATGACTACCGCACCGGCAGGATCGGTGGAAATTAGCGTCGTTTCGATCGGGCAGGCTCAGCGCTATATCGGCAAGCTCTCGTCGGCATCCGAGAGAGAGAAACTGATGCGCGCTTTGCGGCGCATTGAGGCCACCGTCACTGGCAAGAACCGCGAGCATGAGGGCGTGGTGCCATTCGAAGGCGAGGCCGCGCGCATCTGGGCCGAGCTAGCGGACGCCGACTTGCCATACATCGTTCGCAATTCAGGTCACCCCGAGCGCGAAGTGCCGCTAGGGGCGACCGGTCGCATGGTCGTGGCGACCGCGCTGGCGCGAAGCGGTACTCTTGTAGAGGCTCCGCAGCCCTATCACGAGAAGATCGCCCGGCTATTGGTCGAACATCCGTGACCAAAGGACAGGATCCAGAAGATCAATTGGTCATGCCCGAGGGCGGGCCATTCGAAGCTGGCGGGCGATATCAGGCGCTATGCCTGTCCGGAGGAGGATATCGCGGGCTATACACCGCAATCCTGCTCGAAGAGCTCGAACGACGGGCCGGAAAACAACTTCGCGAATGCTTTGATCTGATCGCCGGAACCTCGATCGGCGGTATCCTTGCAATTGGTTTGGCCGCGGGGATCCCAGCCCATTCATTGCGGCTGTCTTTCGAAAAACACGGCAGCGCAATCTTTCCCAAGACCAATCGGATATTGGGTCTAAAGATTCCGCGCCTGTCGCTACCGGCTTTTCGCCACCGATATTCGAATGACGGCCTGAGAGAGACAATCAAGACGATTCTCAATGACCCCGGCGAGAAACTCACAATGACCGACGCAGGCCCATCGCTCCTCATTCCCAGCGTTAATGCGACTACCGATGCCGCGGCGGTGTTCCGCACATCGTCCAGCGATCAAAACCTGACGCTTGTTGATGCCGCTCTCGCCACTTCGGCCGCACCGACCTATTTCCCCGAACACGCTATCGGCGATGAGAATTTTGTAGATGGCGGGCTCATTGCCAATGCGCCCGATCTCTTGGCCATTTCGGATGGCCTTCAAGCGGGCTTTCGCAGAGAGGATATCCATGTCCTCAGTCTTGGCACGGTCGAAACCATTGCAGGCCGGCGCATCCGCCCGCCATCCGGAACGGGCTACGTGACAGGTGCCAAGCGGCTTTTCGAACTAACTCTCGATGCGCAACAACGGTTGGCTCTCAATGAAAGCCGCGCGCTGCTCGGTTCGAATTATCTGCGCATCGATGCGATTGCTTCTCCGGATCAAATGCGAGACCTAGGCCTCGACCGGATCGATAAGCAGAGCCGAAAGACACTCAGTGCCCTCGCGACAGCAAGCATCCGAGATCAACTCGGCTCCGATATCGGTCGCCTGAGAGGCATGCTCGGCCGCAGGGCGGAATGGGTCATGTAATCCAACATTATCCTGACTGGCCGGCCTGCCATATCGAACCCCTCAGTGCCGCCTAGACCGAGGAGGGGGAGGGGGGAGAGCGGATGGATTTAAGGTTGATGTCACATGCTTACCGCTCTCAAGCCTACCAAGGAAACCATTGATCTCGTCGCCGGCTTGAAGGGGCGGTGGCACGGTTCGTATGCCATGTGCCGCTGTCCCGCCCATGCCGACGAAAAGGCGTCGCTTTCCATCCGGCAGGGTAATCGCGGACTACTGGTCCATTGCTTCGCCGGGTGTCGCAGTGAAGACGTTCTTCGCGAACTCTCACGAACCAGACCGGTCTTCAATTCGCCAACGCCCGAGTATCGAACGGGTGCATCGACGCAGAATGCGCGGCGCATCTGGGACCAGGCTACCGAAATCAAAGGAACGCTTGCAGAAGCCTATCTGCGATCACGCAACCTTCCTCAGTCCTTGAGAGATTTGCGCTATCACGCACGATGCCCGTTCGGCCGCAAGCCGAATGCCGTGTTCAGGCCGGCCCTGATTGTGGCCGTGCGGGAAGGGACGAAGATCAAGGCCATCCAGCGCATCGCGCTCGGTCCGGGAGGACTGTCACATAAGGGTAAATACATGCTCGGACGACCGGGCATGGCGGCCTGGTCGCCAATCATGAAGGGCACCACACTCGCTCTGGCGGAAAGCATGGAGGATGCCGCCGCCTATACGAAGCTGAAAGGCACGCCGTGCTGGAGCACGCTGGGGGCCGAGCGATTGCCTCTGGTCCGCATCCCGGACGGGGTGGCAACTCTCGTAATAGCCGAGGACAACAACCGGGCAGGAAGGCTGGCGGCGCTTGCAGCCGTCGCGGCGCACGAGACTCCGGAGCGCCGCGTGCTTCGCGATCCGCCCCCACGAGCCGCGGCCGACTGGGCGGAGGTCAACGAAAACGCCGGCGCATAAAGGCTTCGAAGAACAGAGGAGGGGAGGGGGAGGATTGGTTGCGGATCAGCATCAGGAGCAGACCGTGACCGACCTATTCGACATTTCCGAACAGCGCCTCAAAAACGCGATCGAAACCGTGGCTGCTGATATCGGCAATGCGTGTCTTTCGAAAAAGAGACTCTTCGAGACGATGGAGGAGCTGCACGGCTGCACATCGGCGAACGGGACATGGACCCAGCGCGATGCCTACGACCTTCTGGAAGCCGGGCTTGCACTTCACCTGACCAGCCTTGGGCCCATCGTGCGCGCGGACATCCCTTCGATCTCCGACCTGGTCGAGTCCCTCCCGACCCAAACCGTCAGAAGCGAGGATCAGATCCGCTTCCAGCAGTTTTCGACTCCGGCGGACCTGGCAGCCTTGGCCGTGATCGCCGCGCAGCCTCGGAGCAGCGATATCGTCCTCGAGCCGAGTGCCGGTCACGGCTCACTCGTCACCATGTTGCCGAGCGTCGAGGAACTGCACCTCAACGAGCTCGATCGGCGTCGGCGCGAGAAACTGAAACTCCTTTTCACTGGCGCGACCATCACCGGCTTCGACGGCGCCATGCTGACTTCGCTGGCCGCGCCCGAACTGCGGCCGACGCTGATCCTCATGAACCCGCCGTTCTCCCGTTCGCAGGGCAGAGGCGTCGATGAATACGCCGCGCTCCGCCATCTGCGGGCCGCGCTCTCGAAGGCCAGTCCCGGCGGCCGGGTAGTGGCGATCATGCCCGACTGGTTCACTACCAGCGCCAAAATGATCCGAATCTACGAGGAGACCTTTGCGAACTGCACCGTCCAGACCTCCGCCAGGCTCGCGAAATGCTATCACAAGCAGGGCACCAGCGTGGCCGTGCGATTGATGGTGATCGACAAGACGCCGGGGAACTCGAAACCATCGATTATCGCGCGCGATACCGTCCGCGAACTTGCAGACTGTCTTCCCGTCGTAAAACGAACAACGGTTCTCTGCGAGCGCACATCGGTGCCCCCGCAGCCCAAGCCGAAGGCGACCAGCCTCTTCAAGTCGATGCGCGCCAAGCCGCGGACGACGCCGCGGGTCGACCGCAAGATCTCGGTCCGCGAGATCGTGCCCGTGGAATACACCAAACTTGAAGCCCCGCGCGCGCTCGGTACGCAATCAGGGGTCTACGTTCCCTATCGGCCCAGTCGCATCGATATCGAAGGCTCGCGCGAACACCCGACGCCTCTGGTCGAGAGCGTCGCGATGGGTTCGATTCCGGCCCCGGTACCGGACTATGTCCCGCGTCTGCACGACCGCATCCTGACAGACGCACAGCTCTCCGAGGCACAGCTCGAGACGATCATCTATGCCGGCAATGCCTGGACGCAATTCCTCCCCGGCAAGTTCACCCCGTCCGATGAAGGCGTAGGGCTTTCGCTGTCCGAAGACGGCAGAGCCTATCGCAAGGGCTATTTCCTAGGCGATGGCACCGGGGCGGGGAAGGGGCGGCAGGTTGCCGCTTGCATCCTCGACAACTGGCTCGCGGGCCGTCGTCAGGCAATCTGGGTCTCCAAGAACGAAAGCCTTCTCGAAGACGCCCGACGCGACTGGTCCGCGATCGGCGGGCTTCCGGCGGACATCCAACCGCTTTCGAGCTGGAAGATCGATGACGAACTTCCTTTTCGCGACGGCATCGTTTTCGTCACCTACCCGACGCTGCGCAGCCAGCGCCAGGACGCAACCCGCCTGAAGCAACTCCTCGACTGGGCAGGCACCGACTTCGAAGGCGTCATCGCATTCGACGAGAGCCATGAAATGGGCGGCGTCGCCGGCGGGGAGGGTGCCCGCGGTGCCAAGGCAGGGTCGCTGCAGGGTATCGCAGGCGTTCTCCTTCAGAACCACCTCCCGGATGCCCGCGTCCTTTACGCCTCTGCCACCGGAGCATCGGACGTGAACAATCTGGCCTATGCCGTTCGTCTCGGCCTGTGGGGTCCCGGCACTGCCTTCTCCAACCGCGAGGACTTCATCAGCCAGATCCGTTCGGGCGGAATAGCCGCGATGGAACTCGTCTCGCGCGATCTGAAGGCTTTGGGTCTTTACCAGGCTCGCGCACTCAGCTTCGCCGGTGTCGAATACGAAGTGCTGAAGCACGATCTGACAGACCAGCAAATCGGCATCTACGACACCTACGCTGACGCCTGGGCGATCATCCATCAGAACATGGAAGAAGCATTGGCACTTACCAACGTCGTCGACGACCTCGATGGCGATACCCTGAACAGCGGCGCGAAGGCTGCGGCGCGCTCGCGCTTCGAAGGTGCCAAGCAGCGCTTCTTCAACCAGGTGCTGCTTTCAATGAAGCTGCCGACCTTGATCGCGGCGATCAACGACCATGTCGACCAGGACAAGGCCATCGTCGTCCAGCTCGTGTCTACCGCAGAAAGCATTCTCGATCGCCGCCTCGATAGCCTATCGCCAGAAGAGCGGGCCGAACTCGACCTTGACCTGAGTCCGCGCGAAAACGTCATCGACTATCTCGAGCGCGCATTCCCCACACAGCAGATGCAGGTCTTCGTCGACGACACCGGCGAGGAACGCTCGATGCCGATGTTCGACAACGAGGGACGCCCGGTCCACAATGCCGCGGCGATCGAGAAAAAGCAGCGTCTCATCGAGCACCTCTGCGCACTGCCACCCATCAAGCCCGCGCTCGACAGTATCATCGAACATTATGGCACCGAGAAGGTCGCCGAAGTGACAGGACGGACGAAGCGACTCATCACCCAAGGAGACGGCAGCCAGAAGCTCGAAACACGCTCGGCGCGCACGAACCAATCCGAAACCGATCACTTCATGGATGGGCGCAAGAACATCCTCGTGTTCAGCGACGCCGGCGGCACGGGTCGTTCGTATCACGCCAGCCTCGATGCCAAAAATCAGCGCCAGCGCGTTCACTTCCTCCTGGAGCCGGGCTGGCGCGCCGACCGCGCGATTCAGGGGCTGGGCCGAACGCACCGGACGCACCAGGCCGAAACGCCGCTCTTTCGTCCGGTCACCACGAACTGCAAGGGCGAGCTGCGCTTTACCAGCACAATCGCTCGCCGGCTCGACAGTCTGGGCGCCCTGACCCGGGGCCAGCGCCAGACGGGCGGGCAGAACCTGTTCGATCCCGCGGACAACCTCGAAAGCGAATACGCCAAGGCGGCGCTCGTGACATGGTTCGGACTGCTGGCCGAGGGCAAGCTATCCAGCGCGACGCTGCTCGACTTCCAGAAGCGGAGCGGTCTCAAGATCGCGTCGGCCGACGGAATACTGGAAGAGGACCTTCCTCCGATCCAGCGCTGGCTCAACCGCATACTGGCATTGCCGATCGCCATGCAGAACGCGATCTTCGATGAGTTCCTAGCTCTGGTGGAAGCCCGCGTATCCGCGGCCCGGGATGCCGGCACGCTGGATGTCGGGGTCGAGACCATCCAGGTCGAAAGCGCCAGCGTCGCCGAGGATATCGTGCTCCGAACCGACGAACGAACCGGAGCAACCTCGCACCTGCTGCGCATCGATCTGACAACCCGGTATCAGCCGACTACGCTGGAAAGGGTGCTCGAGCGGCGTGAATGGTCCGATGGCTGCATCCTCATGCGCAATACCAAGAGCGACAAGGCCGCGCTCTGCGAACCATCGCGCCACTTCATGACCGAGAAGGGCGAGCTCATCCAGCGCGTGATCCTTCACCGGCCTTTGCGGCGTGAATACCACCAACTGCGCGACCTCGAAGAATCCGCGTGGGTAGAATGCGCCGAACCCCGCTTCGCGAAGCTGTGGGAGGCTGAATCCGAAGACAGCGCATCCCGCCTGCACACCGAGACGGTCCATCTCGCCACGGGCCTGCTGCTACCCATCTGGTCAAACCTTCCGCGCGATTATCTCGAAGTGAACCGGATCGTGGATCTCGAAGGTCGCAGCTGGCTCGGACGCATCGTCTACGACACCGACGTCGCCGACGTGCTGAAAGCCTTCGGCGTGAACTCGAGCGTGAAGCTCACGGACGAAGCGGTCGTCAAAGCACTGCGTGAGAACCGCAGCATCACGATCGAGCAGCCGTTCGGCGCGGTGCTGAAGCGCTCTCGCGTCGCTGGCGATCTTCGCATCGAAATAGCTGGAGCGCCTGCCGACCAGATCGAATGGCTGAAGAGCATCGGCTGCTTCACCGAGATCATCGCCTACCGCACCAGGGTTTTCGTCCCGGCGGACAATCCGGAGCCCGTCGTCAAGTCGCTGCTCGGTTTCCAGCATTCCTGACAACGAGCACGAGCACCTTCGAACCGAGGAAAGGGGAGGGGGAGGGTGAATGGTGTCCGGTGAATAGCCGGTCGACCATCAGGAGATACGACAATGCAACTCATCCAGCTCAGTAAGCTCGACCAGAGCGAGGACAATGTCTGCAAGCGACCCAATCCGGAGTTCGAGGAACGCCTGTCCTTCGATATCGAGGCCCGCGGCGTCCTGCAGAACCTCATCGTCGCAAAAGCAAAGAAGCGCGGTCGCTTCGAGGTGATCGGAGGCGGCAAGCGGATGCGCGCCATGCACCAGATCGTCGAACGCGGCGCGATGGACGCAGACTTCGAGGTTCCCTGCCTCGTAATAGATCGCCGCGAACACAATGCGAGCGAAGTGTCGCTGGCCGAGAACTTCCAGCGCCTGCAGATGACGCCGGCCGAAGAATGCCAGGCCTTCCAGCATTTCATCAAGGAAGACGGCGACACCGCCGCGGTCGCAAAGCGCTTCGGTCTCACACAGCGTTTCGTCGACGGCCGCCTCCGCCTCGCCAACCTGGCCGGACCGATCTTCGAAGCGCTGGCCGCCGGCGACATCACGCTCGACCTCGCCAAGGCCTATGCCGCAACCGATCAGCATGAGGTGCAGCTGCGCGTCTTCGAGCAGATGCGTCATGCGTGGAACCCCAGTGCGGACGCAATCCGCCGGATGATCGCCGATGGCTCGCTGCGCGGCAACGATCCCATCGCGCTTCTCGTCGGCGAGGACGCCTATGTGGCTGCGGGTGGCAAGATCGAGCGCGACCTCTTCAGCGAAGCGGCCGACGATCGCTGGATCGATGTCGAAATCGCCCACCAGCTTGCCGCCACCAAGATGGAAGCCGAAGCCGAACGGCTCGCTGCAGAAACGGGGCTCGCCTGGATCAACCCCGTGGCGGCCACCAATTCATGGAGCGCTCGCAGCGAACTCGGCGTCAACCCGGTTCGCCTCCCACCGGCACCACTCTCCGAGGAAGCCCGCACGCGGATCGACGAAATCGACGCGCGCATGGACGACATCAACGCCATCTTCGAGGACGAAAGCGCCCAAGATGAGGACGGGGTGGATCTCGACAAGCTCGAGATCGAATACGACACGCTCTCGAACGAACGCGACGATCTCAACAACCCCGTGCGCGAGCTGCCCGAGGAATGGCGCGGCGAGGCCGGTCGCTTCCTCATCCTCACCAACAAGGGCGAGATGGTGCTGGAGAGCGACTACTACAGCGAGAAACGGCTCAGCTTCGAGCAGGACGAGGACGGCAACGTCACCGCCACCAGCGAGGACGCGCCGACCCGCGGCGGCACGAGCAGTCAGGCCGGACGCCCGTCGACTCCCGAAGCAGTCGCGCCGGGCGGTGAGAAGCCGATCAGCGCGAAGCTGTTCGACGAACTGTCCGTCCAACGCCGGAACATCCTCGCCGCCTCGCTCCTCGGCGACCCGGGTCTCGCGCTCGACTACGCCATCTTCGCCTTGTGCGACGATCGCAGCTACGAGAGCAAGGGCACCTCGCTCAAGGCGGGCAAGCCGCAGGACCCCGCCTACGGCGATATCCCGCAGTCGGCGGCCGAAGGGATCCTCGCCGCGGCCGAAGATGCGCTCGACAAGGCGTGGCATGAGCCCAAGGAGGTCGCCCAGCGATTCCTCGCCTTCCGCGAACTCGACGACGAGGCCAAGGCCGCATGGCTCTCCTACGTGGTCGCAGTCTCGCTGGAAGCGAAGAAGGGCTACAATTCGGAGTATCATCCGATCCACTCGGTCCTCGGCAGCATTCTCGACGTCGACGTCGCCGCAATGTGGCGCCCGACTTCGCAGAACCTCTTCGACCGCATCAACAAGACGTCCTGCCTCGCGGCCCTCACCGATATCGGCGGCTCCGAACTGGCGGCACGGTACGCGGCATCCAAGAAAGCCGATCTTTCAAGGACGTGCGAGAAACTCTTCTCCGGCGACGCGATCGTCGAAGAGGATGTCAAGGAACGCGCTCTCGCGTGGTTGCCCGAAGCGATGAAGTTCGAGATCTCCACCGGTGACCTCGATCAATGCGAGGCGCCGATCGAGCCGGACGGCGATGACGACCTCGCCGATACGGACGACGGCAAAACTGCCGAGGAACCCGAAGACGTCGACGAAGAAGCGGCGGTGGACGCCTGAGGGCGTCGCCAACCTCCTGATGCACTGGCCCGGTCGCTCCACTCGAGCGGCCGGGTCTTTTTCATGCCCGGAGATACTTCATGAAACGCTCCCCCAAGCGCGACGTCGCGCAGGACATCACGAACCTCATCATCAGAAAGATCGAGGAGGGCACGCTGCCCTGGCGGCGCCCATGGAAGAAGACAGGCGCTGGCGGTGCGCCGCTGCGCGCCAACGGCGTGCCATACACCGGCATCAACCGCCTGTACCTGTGGGCCGTTGCGGACGCGATGGGATATCAATCGCGCTATTGGATGACATATCGGCAAGCTCAAGAGCTCGGCGGGCAGGTTCGCCGCGGCGAGAGCGCCGAACCGAGCATCTATTTCAACACGACCAAGAAAACCGAGGTCGATCGCTCCACCGGCGAGGAATCCTCGCGCACGATCCGCTTCATGCGCGCCTATTCCGTCTTCAACGCCTCGCAAATCGACGGGTTGCCGGTCCATTTCTATCCCGACCCCGTACCCGAAGCGCCGCCGACACCATCGCAAAAGGCGGCGGCGATCGCGGCGTTCTTCGCGCCCATTCCGAGCGAGGTTCGCTATGGCGGTGACCGGGCGTTCTATTCTCCGGGCGGCGACTTCATCCAGATGCCGCACCGCCACAGCTTCGTGAACGAGGACGGCCTAGCCGCAACGCTCGCTCACGAAACCGGACACTGGACGGGACATCCCAACAGGCTCGCGCGCACGTTCGGCAAGCGCTTCGGCGACAAGAGCTATGCGTTCGAGGAACTCGTAGCCGAGCAGATCTCGGCACGAATCTGCTACGAACTCGGGCTTCCGGCCGATCTCCACGAAAGTCACGCCAGCTATATCGGCCATTGGCTCGACATCCTGAAGTCGGACAAGAGCGCGATCATCACCGCCGCCGCGAAGGCCGACCAGGCATTCACCTTTCTGGCTGAATTCTCCGGCTACGACAGCGAAGCAAAGGAGGTGGGCCATGAGGCGGCTGCACTTCAAGCTTACGCTTGAGCCGGGTCTGGAAGCGGTCGTGCGCCTCGCGCAGCTCCACCAGTACGCGACCGACCTCGTCGATGGCGAGCGGGTTCTCATTGGACCAGCACTCAGGGAAAGGATGGTGCTCAACTTTCCAGCCAGAGAACCCGGTGACGTCCTAAATAGCCTGCTGGGCGAAGGGCCTGTTGGTTGGACCCTATCCGGACAGGAACAGGGCGGTTCCCTGGTCGTGATCTCGACCGAAGGTCCGGGGGTCTCGTTCTCCGCGATTGGGCGGATCCTCGAACAGGTCGCCCCAGAGGCATTTCTGAAGCCGATCGCCTACGAGCCCATACCGGGGAACTCCCTGACGGCGCATTCCAAAGCGCTGCATTGAGGGGAGGGGGAAGGGGGCCATTGCATCTGCAATGGAAGGGAAGCCCCATGACCTGCGACATCGACTACCGCTATCGCCGCGCGCTCGAACCCGACGGGTTGACCACATACGAGACTGCGGTTCGCGCACTGAACGAGGCGATAGACGACGCCCGCCTCGCAGGCATCCCGGCGGCCGGCTGCCCCGCCGTGCTTCTGCTCACCCGGCACCTCTCGCGGATCGCCGACGGAGAGCAAGCCGGTCGGCGCCACGAGGATGCCGAGCTGCGGCAGCGATGCCTCGACCGGCTCAGCGATCTCAAGCATTCACCCGCGATCGTGGCGCTGGTGCGCCGCGGTCTCGACTATCGGCAGGAGGAGCTCCGGCACTACCGGCGCGAAGGGTCCCGGACCCTGCGCATGATCGCATTCGAGCTGGGGATCGCCCACAGCGATTATCGCCTCGGATACACGACGCCGCAAGAATCTCTCGCCGGAGACCACACGCTGGAATCGAAGGGCCTGTTCGTCAGGATCTCGCCCGAACGCTTCGGGGAGTCGGGCGTCGCCTGGCGTAATCCGCACTGGAAACCACCTGGCGCGACGCTGCGCAAGGCACCCATCACGGTGCTTCGCGACATACCCGGTCTCGCCAAGCGGATCGCCCGAGAACTCAAACTTCCCGCCCCGGCACAGGCCGGGCTCATCTGAAGGAACACGACATGGGATGGCTTACGATGACGCGGATGGCCATGGGTGGGCACGAGACCCCCAAGGCCTATCTCGACGCCCAGCTCACCTACGAACGCAAAGCTGAAGGCGATACGCCCTTCCAGGGACTTCGGGTGCTCAAGAGTGTCTATTCGGGAAACACCTACTATGCCGCGGCCGAACGCTACGACGAGAACGGCAAGCGGATCTACGTGACCGCGATCATCTGTCTGGTCCGCTGGAATACGCGCGCCAGCGATGGCCACATCTTCGGCTACAAGGACATGGACGAAGACATGGGTCCCTGCGAAGCGAGCTGCCCGCGGAGCGTCCTCGCGCTCTTGACGACGACCTCGCATCCCTTCGCCCTCGATTGGCGCAGGCGCTGCTACCGGATGCTGGCGCTCAAGGAACGGCGCATCGCCGATGGGGATCTCATCCGCTTCCCCGAGGCCATGAAATTCACAGACGGCAGCGAACACCGCGAATTCCGGTTCCGGAGGGATGGACAGAAAACCGTCCTGACCCTTGCCGACGGACGCGGCCGCTTCAAGATTTCCCGCCTTCTCGAACGGCGGTTCGAGATCGTCCGCGAACCGAAGGTCGCGAAGACCTTCTTCCCCGCCGCCTGAAACGGAAGTCTCCGAAATGGAACAAGATCGCCTCGATCCCCGGCGCCATCGACTGTGCGGCCGAAGCAACGCCGAGAGGCTGGCGCTCCGGCTATCGGAAGCTACCGGGGAAGATCACGCCGTCATGCGCACCGATTGTCCGCTGCAGCCCCTGCGCGTCACACCCTCGCATGGCCATGACCCGGCAACTTTCGAATTGCAGGTGATACTGCTCTGACTACTCGCCGATCTCGCCGCCCAGGGCGGGATCGAGAAACCAGGAAGCTCCCTGCTCGAAATCGCCTTCGCGCGGCGGAACTGGCCCGTCGGGTTCGGCCGACACGTAGGGGTTGATCTGTACCGAGGGCAAGGTGCCCGAGCGGAACAAGGAAGCGGAGATCTCGCAACGCGCCTTCAGGAGGTCGATCAGCCATTCGAGATCGTCCAGCATCTGCAGCACGCCGCGCCCGGCAAGCGTGTAATAGAGGCAGCGCTGATAATCATCGCATTCGCAGGAAAGGACCTGGGTGAGCTTCCGCTTCGCTCCGCGCTGACCTTCATGCACCGCCTCGAGCGTTTCGAAGAGCTCACGAGCCGAATGGTACGCGTCGAAAGCCTCGACGCCGATCGAGGCGTTCGCCAGCGACCGCCGTGTGGCGCGATTGAGCTCGTCGAGCGATGCATCGCGCAGCGCGATATCCAGATCGAACCGACCAACCGCGAATGCCTTGTTCATCACGCAAAACTCCTCTAAGCGATGAACATAGAGTGAACAAAGAGGCCCGTCAACCGGTTTAGATCATGTGGCTCATACCCAAGGACACCAGCGGCCTGACGGGTCGCGTCGCGATCAGCGACGGTCTCAAGGACGCGCTGATACGCTGGTATACAGGGAAGGGCGACGATGCGGACCACAGAGCGTCCGTATCTCTCGTCGTCACCTCGCGCGAGAACGGCAAGTGGCTCGCGTGCGACTGCCTGGCGCAGGACCGTTCGCCACCCATCATGAGCCCAGCATATCTCAGCTTCCAGGAAACCTATTATCTGCGCCGCCTGACGGCTCGCCCGGGGCACAATCCCAAATGCCCGTTCTACATGCCGCAGGCACCGCAGCGTATCCGCGAAACCGGCAACGACGCTCTCTACGAGATTGAACAGCCCAAAGGCCTGTTCATCGCTCACCAGAAAGCGCCAGAAAAACTTGCCCAGAAGCCCGATGCAAGCGAGCCCGACGACAGGTCTCGCGGCGTCGCCATTCCGCGGCTCGGCAAACTGCTCTGGCTGCTGCTTGAGCGTGCGCGCTCAAACGTCCTGCGCGAGCTCCCGCCAGAGGGTCCACGCGACGGCTCCATAAGCGCCGAGATGCGGCGCCTGCGCGAGGTCGCCGGACAGTTCAACATCGCTCCCGGCGTCCGGCTCGTGAACCATTTCTACACGACGGCCATCGAATACGAAAAGCACGTCGTCCACGCCCGCCTGCGCGAAGCGGAGAAGGACTGGCCCGAGGAATTCGCGCCGCAAGCGTTTCTCCTTCTCGAAGCCAACCAAGTGACCAGCAGCGAGATCGTGACCGGCCTCGGCACCGTGGAGATCCGCAACCGCATCCAGCATACAGGCATCATCCGCGCCGAGGTCCAGCCACCCTTCCTCGTCCTCGCTGTCGTCGGCGAACACAGCAAGCGTGAAGGCTACCGCGCCTTGCGGGCCTATGCACAGCCTGTCTTCACCGGCAACCAGTTCGTCCCGACGGAGCGCGACCACGACCGGGACGTTCTCCGGGGACTCCAGAAAGCGCAATACACCCTCCGACGTGACGGCATCCGCATGGCGGTGAAAAAGATCTTGTTCGACATCGAAACCGAACACGGATCGGCGAGGCCCGATTTCCTCGTTGCAGTGAAGCATCAGGCATCGGGGCGACAGATCACCTTCGCCCTGCAGGTTCTCCAGTCCGCCGACAGCGGATATCTGGAACTTCGCGGGATTGAGCACGACCGGCTCCTCGAAATCGGCCCGGTCGTCGCACTGCCGCTGAGCGACATAACAGCGGACGTCATCGCCGATCACGCGAGACAAATCATAAGCTGAGAGGGGGAGGGGGAGGGGATTGAGCGAACCAAAAGGAGGTTTCGCTCATGTCCCTGTTTGCATCCACGCCCCGGCCGGAAACCTCGCCTTGGGGACCGGTCCAGCAGGCCGATCAGCTGGCTCCCGGCATCTGGTCTGTAATGACCGCCAGCCACGGCGGGCTCCTCCTCTCTGACGCCCGGCAGACCGCCATGCCCGATGCCCTGCGGCTCGACGCTCCCGTATACGAAGAAGACGCGAACTGGGCCCTAGTCTACCTCGCCTTCGAGCGGGAGCTTGCAATGCAGAAAACCTGCACTGCAGATTTCCTGCAACTCGTCCGCGACACGGCCCGGTGCTGGCACCCCGATCGTTACGCCGCACATACCGGAGAGACCGTCCCACCGAACGAGTCCCACGTCCTGCGCACGCGCGCCGCCTACGAAGCCGCGATAGGCGAATACTGTACGACGAGTGCCTGGGGAGACTGGGCCGAATGGGTTCCGGAAGGAAAGGTCGGCGTGATCGCACGCCGGCTCGTGTCCGTAAATCATCTCGGGCGTCCGACCTACGGCGATGACGAAGTCTGCGCGCTGGTCGACAAGCAGGCCTATTCTCAACGCGGCGAAGTCACTGTGCTGGCTTCGGTTCCCCACGAGATCATCGATCCCCCGGCAGAGCTTCGGCCGAAGAGGCTGGCATGAACTCGCAGGGAATGGCCGTCGCGAACGACGACACAATCGCATCCGCCCTGCGCTCCGGCGCGCACGTCGTCTACAGCCTCTCGGGCGGAAAGGATTCGAGCGCGGCCGCCTTCGCCGTTGAAGCGCATCTCGACCGGATCGGACACCCGCGTGATCGCCGTCACGCCATTCATGCCGATCTCGGCCTGATCGAATGGCCATCCCCTCCAGGCTTCGTCGAGACGATCGCAGCCATGCTCGGAGTCGACCTCTCCATTGTCAGGCGCAAGGCCGGGGGTCTGATCCAACGATGGGAGCAACGCTGGCAGAGTTCGCTTCGCCGCTACGAAAACCTGGAGACCTACCAGCTCGTCTCACCTTTCTCGTCAGCTAAGCTTCGCTTCTGCACAGGCGAAGCCAAGGTTCAGCCGATCGGTGCCGAAATCAGGAAACGCTTCGCAGGCGAAACCATCATTTCGATCGTCGGAATCCGGCGCGAGGAAAGTCCCGCCAGGGCCAAAGCGCCGATCAGCAAGCCCGACCTTCGCTTCGCCCCCGTCGGCAACAGGGCCGGAACAACCATGCTGACCTGGCATCCGATCGTCGAATGGTCCGCACGCGACGTCTTCGCCTATCACGCCATGCGTGCCATTCCGCTTCACGAGGCCTATGGCCGCGGCGCGGACCGGCTCAGCTGCAGCTATTGCGTGCTCGCCGGGCTGAACAACCTCGTGGTCTCCTCCACCTGCGAAGGAAACCACCCCGCCTATCGCGCGATCGTCGGGATCGAAGCCCGTTCCGGCTTCTCCTTCCAACCTGGACGCTGGCTCGCCGACGTCAGTCCGCACCTGCTCGGCCCACAGCTGTCCACAGACGTAGCGAATGCCAAGCGAATGGGCGATCGAAGGCGCGATTTAGAGGCTGGATTACCTCCCGACCTGCGGTTCACGAAGGGCTGGCCGCCCCGGGTTCCCGATCTCGAGGAAGCCCAAACGATTCATCGCGTCCGAAGCGAGATGACCTCGACCCACGGCCTCACAGACCACTGGCCGGGCCCGGCGATGATCCGCGAGCGCTTCGCCGAACTCCATGCCGCCAAAGCGGCCTGATTCGACATCATGGAGGCAATCATGAAAACACCTTCCCACAACGCAAACCGCGTCCCGATAGGCCGACATTACGCGGGCACGCTCGAACTCGATCTAGACCGCCTCCTTGCGGGTCGATTGCTGATCCAGGGAACCAGCGGCGCCGGAAAGAGCGCGACCCTGAGGCGGATTATCGAAGAAGCCTTCGAGTTCATGACTACGGTCATTGTCGATCCGGAAGCCGAGTTCGGGAACCTCGCTGCGCATATCGGCGCGACCACGATCAAGGGAACCGAGATCACCGCAGAAGGTCTCGGCGCCGCAGCGCTGCGCGCGCGCGAACATCGCATCCCACTTCACATCGACCTGTCCGACCTCGATCCGGAACAGCGCATCATCAAGGCTGCGGCGTTCTTCGCGGGACTGATGAGCACCCCTAGCGACCTGTGGTCGAACACAATGCTGGTCTGCATCGACGAGGGACACCTCCTGGCACCCCACCTTGCCGGGCGCGCGCAAGACGCCGAGACAAGGCGCCTCGGTGTCGCCACCTTAACTGACTTGTGTTCGCGCGGGCGGAAGAGAGGTCTCGCGACCATCGTCGCGACGCAGCGGCTCGCCAAGCTCAGCGCATCCGTGACCAGCGAACTCCTGAACTTCCTTGTCGGCCTGAACGTGTTCGACAGGGACGTGAAGCGCGCAGCGGATTTCCTCGGCTTTTCAACCAAAGACGCGGACAAGCTGCGCACGCTTGCACCGGGAGAATTCTATGCGATGGGACCGGCCCTGGAAGCCAGCGCCATGCTCGCGAAGATCGATCCGACCATCACAAAGCATACCGGTGCGACCCCTCAACTCATCGGCTCGGCCGATCACAGCGCCGAGGAGGCCGAAAGCCTTCTGGCACTCGACGCGATGCGCACACTGACGCAACCCGAGAAGAGCAGGCTGACGCTCAAGGGGACGAGGGCTCTCGATGCCTTCCTCCTCGATCCCGCCGCGACTCTCGCGATAACCACGGTCCAGGCGCTTGCAAAGATCTCTCCCAACGCGACGACCTGTACCGACCTCTCGGCCCATACAGGACGCGCGCGCGAAGACATCCACGATGCGCTCGACACACTGTCGGCGATCGGCGCGATCGAGACCACCCACCGCGACGACACACGCATAGCGCGCCTCTCGGCCCGGCTGCGGCAAAAGAACGCCAATGTCGACCTCGTCGCTCTCGCATGACGACTTCGATGTCGTCGAACTGGCCCCCTTCGTGCCTGGCACTTCCGGGCACGCGGCGCAGCCGCTGCGCGAAATGCCTTTCCGGCACGATGCCTGGACACCGCAGGAAACGGACGCGCTGAAAGACCTGTTCGGCGCCGACGAACCCCTCCCGGCCATCTCCGAACATCTCGTCCGACCGCTGCATTCGGTCAGGTCTAAGATCCACGAACTCGGTTTGCGGCGCAATTCCACCAAGGAATGGACCGAGCTTGACGATGCCGAACTCGCACGGCGCTACGGCAACGAAGCGACCGCCACGATAGCCCGCGACCTCGGGCGAAGCTGCAGCGCGGTCTATGTCCGGGCACAGATCCTCGAGCTGACAGAACCGCAACCGCCCGAATGGACGGAATGGGAGGATGCCCAGCTGCGCGCCGGATACACACGCGCGACCGACGTCTCCCGGATCGCAGCGATCATCGGCCGGCCCGTCAGCGGAACGGCTTCGCGCGCATCCAAACTCGGGCTGAAACACCCCAACAACCCCGTGGGATGGACCGAACCGGAAATCTGTCGCGCCCTCGAACTCCTCGACACCGGCATTGCCTATGGCGACGCCATCGAGACCATGGTGGGCGAGGGCTTCCCCCGCAGGACCAAGGCCGGCTTCGGCCCGAAGATCCGCGCCGCCGGCTATACGAGGGGCTGGGGCCGGGCATGGTTGCCAGAGGAAGATGCGCTCCTCCGGAAGGCCTACGCGACAGGAGCAAGCCTCACACCGCTACGAACACGGCTCGGACGAACGCGGCATTCGATCAAGTGGCGCGCGGAGCATCTAGGTCTCACAGGAAGCCACAGCGCGAAGAACGGGTTTCGGGGCGGCCCGGACTGGACTGACGCCGATATAGCCAGCCTGAAGGCGCATTACGGGACCATGTCGAACGCGGCGCTGGCCAGATTGCTGGGACGTTCCAAACTGGCGATCTCAACCCGCGCAAACGTGCTGGGTCTCGTCCACGGCTACATCCGGCCCTGGTCCGATGACGAACTGCGCGCGCTCCAGCTCGCCTACGAGAACGAAATCGCCATCGCCGATCTCGCGGGGGCCTTGGGCCGAAAGCCCATGTCCGTCTCGAAATTCGCGACGAAGCACGGCCTGCATTTCGGCCGCCGCCCCAGAACTACTCCGGCGCCATCGATCGAGACCATTCTGGCGCTCGATGAAGGGGGAGGGGGAGGGGATGCCGGGAATCAATCAGACAAGGAGGAACCTGGTGAAGTACGAACCCATTCGCGCAAGCGTGAGCCCCGAGACGATCGGGAAGGTCACACGACTGTTCAACGGCTCGCTGAGCGACATCCTGAACGAGCTGCTGCAGAACGCCCGCAGGGCCAGCGCGAGCGCCGTCAACGTCGACGCGACGCCTCAAGAAAACGGCTTGCGAATTAGCATCGACGACGACGGTTGCGGGATTGACGATCCGTCCCGCGTTCTAGCGCTCGGCGCATCGCGTTGGGACGCCCAAATCGCCAGCGGCGAGGATCCCGCAGGCATGGGCGTCTTCAGCCTTGCCGGCAAAGCAACGGTGATCGAGTCCAGATCGGATTCGACAGGTTCTGCCTGGCGGATCGCGATCCCTGCCGACGCATGGACCGGAGACGTCGAGATCGCCGTGGATGGCTCCGAACGGCGGAAGGGCACTTCGATCTCGTTCCTCCTGCCGGGCACTTGCGAAGGATCGGTCGAGAACGCCGTCAGGGAAGCCTCGCAGTATTTTCCGATCCCCGTCCGGTTCGCCGGCAGGGACATGCCTCGAAAGGACTTCCTGAGCGGCGCCATCCATGTCGAGGACTGGAACGGCAGCCGGATCGGCATCTTTCATGGCCGGCCTTATTACCGGACCCCGACCGTGAACTTCCACGGCGTCACCGTCTTCACTCGCCTTTTCGAGGTGGCGCAGGTCGGCAGACAGGAGATCCATGCCCGCATCGATATCGGGCATACGCCCGAACTTCAGCTCGTCCTGCCGGCGCGGAAGGAATTCGTCGAAAACGCCGGTTTGACGGCCCTCAAGGCCGCCTGTGAGGTCGCCTGCTATCGCGCGATCGCCGCGCAGAAATCGCACAGCCTCAGCTTCGAGAGCTACACCAGGGCGGCCTCACTAGGAATCCCGCTTGCTGAGGCCGAAGCCGCTCTCACCGCATGGGAGCCCGACATCGCCGACAATGACACCGGGACCGAGGCCGGCGAGCGCCGGACCATCACCGGCGATGAATTTCTCATGGAAGCGCACGAAGCGCATTTTGGCCAGATAATTGCACGCGCGCTTCGCGGCACGCCCATCCGTTCCAAGCTCGTCGACCGCAACTCCCGCTTCGAAGGCTACAGCTGGTACGACGCGCTACGCGAAATGCGCGATCCGACCTTCATCGTTCGCACCGATGCCGCGATCCACACCGTGGACTCCATCGCCGCCGATCCGCCCCTCGCTGCCGTTACCATCGCGCAGGAGATTCATCTCGAATACGCGATCGATGACCAGGGATGCGATGGCGCCGCCCGGGAGCGCATCGAGGCCGATATCGTTCTCACCTTCCCCGACGGATGCTGCTCCGACGGGATCGAGGACGTGACGATCGCCTATGTAGCCTCGGAAGCCCTCCAGCCCGAAGGGCTGGTCGATCTCCTCGACAATGCCTGCTTTTCCGCCTGGAACGATTCAGACGCCGATAGCTGGGACACGCAGCACGACCGGTTTCTCCGCGACGCTCGCGAACTCGCCTATCGCATCCTCATAGGCGAGGATGCCGCCATCGCCTCCCAATTCCGCGACGCGATCGCACGTATCATGTGGACCCTGCCCAAAGGCAAGAAAGTGACGATCGCCTTCACGCACGACAGCCCGATCGACGTGACGGTCTGCGATCAAGAGCAAGCGACATGAGCTCGCCACGCGTGTTGTGCTACGGGGTTGGCATCGACAGTACGGCCTTGCTGGTCGAGCTGGAAAGTCGCGGCGAGGCACCCGATCTCGTTTTGACCGCCGACACCGGAGCCGAGAAGACAGAGACCTACGCATTTCAGGAAATCATGCGCCGATGGATGGCGGAGCGCTCCATCGCCTACGAGGTCGTGCGCTACGAGGCCAAGCGTTTCAAGAACTGGCCGCCCTACCGCGACCTCACGGAATCGCTTCTGACCAATGGATGCCTGCCCTCGATCGCCTTCGGGCGGCATAGCTGCTCGCTCAAATACAAGGCGGCGCCGCAGGAGGCCTTCATCAAGGCCTGGCAACCCGCGATCGAGGCATGGGCGCAGGGCAAAAAGGTCATCCGCTACATCGGCTATGACGCCTCGCCGCGAGACGGGCAGCGATACGCGCACGCAAAGACGATCGACGATCCGCTGTTCGACAACCGATATCCGCTTCGGGAATGGGGTTGGGATCGCACCGCCTGCGCTAACCGGATCATCGAGGCCGGTCTCCCTGTGCCACCGAAATCGTCGTGCGTGTTCTGCACGGCCATGAAACCCGACGAGGTTCGCAGCCTATCGACCGAATGGCTGCGAACGATCGTACTCATCGAAGCGCGGGCGGCCCCCCGCCTGAAGACCGTCGAAGGCCTTTGGCGAAAATCGACCCGGACAAGACCGGGACGGATGACCGATTTCATCCGCGACGAAGGCCTTCTCGACTCCGCCGAGATCGACAGGATCATCGAGACCGCGCCTCCGGACCTCGTCGCCTTTCAGGAACGGGCCGCGCAGCAGCCCCTGGAAACACGCGAACCGATGTCGAGCTGGCTCGACCGCTTTCACGGCAAGGAGACCCATCATGCCTGACACACTCGAACCGACTGCTTCGAACACGGAACGCGTAGCCGAGCTCAACGATCGCGCGAGGCTCGGCCTCGATCGAACCGCCCGCACCATCTTCACGCTCAATCTGCTCGACAGCCTCAGCGACGGGAGCCGCCGCAACGACATCCTGGCGCAAGCGCGTGTCATGAAAGCGATGCGTAGCTGCACCTTTTCGGACGATTCCCCCGAGAGAGACATGGCCTGGTTCGAGGTCGACGGAATCCGCGTGATGATGAAAATCGACTACTACGACGCCGCATTCGAGTACGGTTCCGAAGATCCAGCGAATGCAGCCGAGACGCGGCGTGCGATCACGCTCATGAAACCGGAGGATTATTGAGCCATGACCATCAGAACAGCAGACGCAGCGACCAAAACGTCCGTCGATACCGCGCTGCGACATTTGCGCGCGGCCCGAGGGGAATTGCGCAAGGCGAACTGCCCGCGCGCGCTGGAGAAGGTACGCCGCGCAATCGACAGCACGGAAGGGGCAAAGCGCCACTGCGACCATCGCTGCGCGAGATCGCCGGCATGAGCCGCCACCAGCTGCAGCTGCGCGACGGCGTTGCCGCGACATCCGCATGGATCGGGTGGGACCGCCCCCTTCGCACGTTCTTCGCCCAAGTCTTCGCCGCCGATCCGGACGATGAAGAGGAAGAGGTCCCGATTCTCTGGGAAGGCACCGCCGAGGCCGAACTCCCGCGGCCCGTCGACGCCATAAGATTGCTCGAGCCCTACTGCGACATTACCGCAGAGATCGCCGCCAGTCTCGAAATCGACCGGATGAAGACGCTCGCGACGATCGACGGGCCCAACCAGACAGAAGCAAAGGCTTTCCTCGCGCGGCTCGAAGCTCGCGACAAGCGCGACCAGGCCTGAAAATTCACACAAGCTGACGACGCACGGCCCCTGCCGGGGCTTCGTGCGGATTGCGCGCGTTCGCGCGTTGCCGGGCTGCGCCCGGGTGAGGGGAGGGATGAAGGGAAGTGGTCCGGACAAGGGGTTCGGACAGAGCATCAGGAGACTTCCCATGAACATCGGTACCCTCAAGGCCAATGCCGACGGCGTTCACATCGGCCGCATCGTCACCATGGCATTCGCCGCCACCATCGCCCTGCGCGAGTTCGTCTCGACCAACGAGCGCGCCCCCGCCTTCGACGTGATGGCGCTCTCGGCCGACCGCCGCAGCTGGGTGAAGGTCGGCGCGCTGTGGGAATACTCGTCGAACGACACCGGCGAGGTGTTCCTCTCGGGCCGGATCGACGATCCCAGCCTCGACAAGCCGATCGACGTCGCCATGTTCCGCCAGGACGACGGCTCCTACAACGTCGCCTGGCGCCGTCCGCAGCGCAAGCGCACGCTCCCCGGCATGGCCAGCGAAGGCGAAGACACCCTGCCGCCGCTGAACGCAACCGGCGGCGAGCCCGAGCAGGCCGGTTCGACCACCGGCGGCGACGGCCTGGGCGAGAGCACCGCTCCCTCGCCGAAGACCAAGGCCAAGGCGAAGGAGACCGCCGACGCCTGACGACAGCGTCCCCCGGGCCGGTGCGACCCCTCCCGCATCGGCCCCTCACGAGGCCCGTCCGCGCGATCCCCCGCGGGCGGGCCTTTTTACTGCCGCCAGCTCCTGCGCCACCGACAAAGGAAAGAGGGTGGGTATGCGGCAGGCAATCGAAGGAACCAGACCATGCCCCAGCAACCCAGGACACAGCGCCTGCCGAATTTCATCATTATCGGGCGCGTTCGCGAAGGAGAACTCGATTGCATCTCCGCAATCAACGGAAGCTCGATCGCGGACGCACAGCTCTGGAATGCGCTTCTCATCGAGACGCATCGCTGTCTATCCCTCGCCGTCGGGGAGGATCTCACCGTGTGGAGCGTTCACGATATCAACGCGGTGCTGTTGCCAGACCCGAACGCCATCGGCTTTGCCGCGTGCATCGACCTCTCCGATCTCTCTTGAAAATCCGGACTATCCGGATTATACGGATCGTTATCCGCATGACGGTAATGACGACGACGACGACGGGCCTGGCCCATTGGTAACTTGGCGATGATGAAAGCGGAGACGAACATGAAACAAGCCTACGGAGAAACCGTCACCACGACCGCTTTCTCGAAGAAGGTCGGCTACTATTACGACGAGGCAATCCGCAGACCCATCGGTCTCGAACGCCACGGAGAAGTCCGCGTCGTCATGGTGCCGGTCGACGAGTACAACTCGCTTCGAAAGCTGTTCGCGCGTGCCCTGAAATCGGAGCAGCTGAAGGATGTCATCGGAGAAATCACCACCGCGCCGCCGGCGTTCCACCCTGACGCCCCGGACAGCTACGAAGAAGACGCCGGCGCGGGCGCCCATCATCCCAAGCAAGACCGCAAGCGGGCAGAACGCGAAACCGCGACCGCCTGAGCCTGGCGCCATCATCGATTACGGGTACCTCTGGGCCCGCGAGGACGCCAAGGGCCAGGAAAACGCCACCAAGACGCGGCCCTGCTACATCTACGGCGTGAAACCGATAGACGGGCTCTACATCGTCTCGGTCATGGCGATCTCCAGCTCCTCGACCGGAGCGCGCGTTCCCGTTCATCCGCGCGAGCGTGCAGCGCTGGGGCTTCCCGACGACTGTGACGTCGTGATCGAGGAAGTCAACGTCTTCCAATGGTCCGGCCCCGACATCGTCCCGCAGCCCGATGGTTCCCTCATGCGAGACAACCCGGCATCGAAGAAGCTCACCGCGGCGATCGGCACCGCAATGGTCGGGAGGACCCCCACGATCGTCTTCCGCGCACCCTGAGAAAGCGGTCTTCAACACACCACCGCCGTGGTTCATCCGGTTCCTCAGGCACTCTCCTGTCCCGACGGTATAGCCTTGACGATGATCGCGGACAGCGGAGCATCGTGGCGACGTCGATCCCGGCACTTCACAAGCCCTGAGACGGGGCCGGCGCCAAGCAGCTGACTTGGTCTGACTTCCGCAGATTTTCGGGCCTCCGCCACAAACGAGAACGGTGTTCAAGTCTTCCCAGCACCTCCAAGCCGAGTGCGTGTCCGCCGTCCAGTGCCCCTGCCCCTCCGGTCGGGCTTAGGGCCAACCTGCGAAAATACGAGCCGTGTTGCTCGCTTCGCGAGCTGCCCGCACCACCTCGATTTTCGAGGTTTCCCGCGCACGAATGCGCGGTGTCCCATCCCTCCTTCCGGGGCTCGATAAGGGCACCGGCGGACAAGCCGTCGGCTCAGAAGGAGGTTTTTGAAATGAACACCGTCAATCTCGTCGGCCGACTGGCCAAGGATCCGATCGCCCGCGACGGCAGCAAGACCAAGGTCACCGAGCTGCTCCTGGTCACCGAGCGCCCCGTCATCCGCGACGGCCGCGTCCAGAAGGATCCGGAGACCGGCTACACGAAGACCGACGCCGAATTCCACAAGATCACCGTCTTCAACGGCATGGGTCTCCCGCTTCGGGACCACAAGGCGAAGGGCGACCAGCTCGCGATCACCGGCCGGCTCCACTACTCGCGCTGGCAGGATGCCGACGGCAACGACCGCTACGGCTGCGAGATCATCGCCGAAAACGTCGAGTTCATCTGACCGACACCGATGGGCGGCGCGCAAGCGCCGCCCTTTCACCATCTCACCCAGGAGAATTGCCATGAAGGACTTCGGCCTTTTCGCCGAGCGCGACGCCGCACGCGCGGAACGCAAGCTCAGCGAACTCAACCGCTTCGCTGCCCGGCGCGAAATCATGCTCGAGACAATCGACCTCGACGCCCTCGACCGGAACGCCGCATTCGCCATCCTCGAAACCGACGAGGACCTGGCCGAAACAATCGCTTTCGGCCCGATCTACGTCCATCACCTCTCGACATTGGAAGCACAACGCGCCGAGATCGCCGCTATGCTTCCAAAAGCGGCTTGACGGGAGTTTTTGCCATGCAAGTGATCGCGATCGACAACTTCGACCGGGACAATGTGAGCGACCGCGTGGTCTCGACCAATCTCAGCCAAACCGCGGCCGAGGAGAAAGCTCTGGAGATGAACACAATGCACGGAGGGCCCACCTCTGCGCGCTATTATGTTGTCAAGCCGGACAACTACGTGCCCTATGTCTGGGAGCCGTGACGAGGTTGCACGTGAAGACCACCACAGGTGTGCATGTTCACAGCGAATATCGCCGGCATATCCAACTCCCCACATCGGATTCATTGAACATTTTTCTACGACAGTGTGTCCGCCGACTCCCGCCCTGCGGACGGGACCGCGCTCTATTGCGCTAAACTCCTTGCGGCCCTGGCTTCGCGAGGGCGCGCTGCGTCGCCAAGCTTCACCGGGCCCCTGACGGGTCTCGGCCCATTCGGGTGACGATCGCCTGGCGAGAATAAGGGGCCTTTCCACCAGAAGTCGCATTATGCCATGCGGGTCACGCGATGCGTCAAGGATCCTGCGGCCCGCTATCGCGGCGCCGCTATGGCGGCGTCCCTGACGCGCGTGCTGCCGCATGTCGGGCCTTCGGGGTCAATCATGACACCCAAGGAGGCTTATCATGTTCAGCTGCACCACCATCGATTCCGCAATCAGCTCCGCCCGACGCGAGGCGAATGAATGCGAAAGCGATCAGCACATCGTCGCGATCGGAGATCGCTTCCAGGTCGTCGACGAATTCGACCTGACCGAGTGGCAAGAGAGCCGCGTCGTCGAGACGGTTTATTTCGACGATCCGGTGTGATCGTGCGGGGGCAGCGCGATGCGCTGCTCCCCTTTTTCAGTTAGCCCCAAGGATCCTCGGAGAGCTTCCTCAAATCAATCATAAAACCGTCTGGCGACGGAAGTAGATCCCTGCGATCCTTTTCGCTGACACGAGGGTTTTCCGGATCGTTCGGCCGATCGCCCGGCTTGCCACGCCGACGAATGTACATCTCTCTGACCCAAAGATCGGTACCCACCGCTTCGAACCGGACATAGGCGACATGGCTGCAGCGCTTCTTCGCCAACGAACGGTTTGTAATCCTATCGGCCTGGGTCGATTTGACCTCGATGTTTTCCGCACCGAATTCGAGATCGTACTGTTCGACGCGATGGCCTGCATGAGTGGCGCGATATGCTTTCGCGACCAAGTGCTCGCCCAATGCTCCAAGCCATTGGCCGTTCAAAGTCGGTTTTTTCCCATTTCTGTCAGGGTCCTCCAATTCGTCGAGCGCGTCGGCGAGACCTTCCTTGATGGTTTGCGTAGCGTGTTTCTGAGTCATTGAGACGACTTACAGCAAAGCCGTGAACAAATGGGTACCGCCTCCCGTCCTTCGGCCGGGACCGGGCTCTATTGCGCTAAGGCTCCTTGCGGCCCTGGCTTCGCTAGGGCTCGCTGCGTCGCCAAGCTCCACCGAGCCCCTAACGGGTCTCGGCCCATTCGGGTGACGATCGCCTGGCGGGATAACCGCGCACCGCGCTATCGCGCTGCGGCCTGAAGAGCGGGGCTGTCTGCATCGGCTCGACCTTCGGCCGACGAGATAATGCCCGCCGCCTACCCAGCAGATTCAGGACATCCCATCAACGCCGCTCCGGCCTTCGGTCGGGCCTCCGCCTTTTTGATTGGCCCCGCGGGCTCTCGGTCCCGCCGCTCGCGTCCGGGCGGCCGCGCGAGGGCAACGACCTCTGGCGTTGCCGCGCGCGCGAGACGCGCCGGCCTGTCTTGCCGCGGCTCCTGCGGGAGCCCGATGTTTGTGAAGAAGAGAAGAGGGGAGGGGGAGGGTGGGTTTGATTGCATCCTCGTGTGATGGGGTCCGAAGGATACTTGCGGCAAAGATCCGGTCAAGGATCTGCGGTCCCCCCAATTTTTTCCCGGCTTTTGTCTGCTTACAGCAGACGGGAAAAAATCGGCTCCCCCGCAGCCCGTAGGCGTTAACCGGGGTCCGGCCCTGACGTGCCGGCTTCCCGGTTAACGTCCCTGACCTCGTTTGCCCGCTGCGCACCATTGGACCCGTCATCACGAGATGACGCGATCAAACCAATGGAGGCTTCCAATGCAGACTTTCAACTCTTTCGCCGATCTCGCCAACGCCCGGATCGAGCTGGCCGACAGCCGCGGCCCGGTTACCGAAGCATACGACGGCGCATTCCTCGAGCACAGCGACATGGCGAAGCTCAGCGTCGTCGACGAACCGATCACCGCCGACATGCCCGACGCCGACATGGCCCGGCGCGCGGTGGAGATGGCGATCGGCACGATCTTCGACGTCCTGAAGGACACCCGCATGGAGGAATTCGCCCAGCAGCTCGCCTGGGGGATGGTCAACTCCTTCCACATGACCGTCCGCCTGGTCGAGGGACGCGAGGACGATGCGGCGAAGAAGCTCGGCGAACTTGCCCGTCACTTCGATCCTTCCGAAATTTACGCCGTCGAGCTCGAAGAGACCCAGCTTCTGGTCCAGACGCTGCAGGGGTGCCGCGAAGCGCTGGAGGCAATGCGCGACCATGCCTCGGACGTCTACCGGGTGGAGACCGGGCGCCCGTTCACAGCCACGCGCGGATCGCAGGTCAGCAAGAACGGCGTCACCGCCTCGCAGATCCAGGCTCGCGACTTCCTCGCAGCCCGCGCGAAGGATCGCAGGGCCCAGTTCCAGCCCGAAGGACCGCTGGTGGTGGTCTCGGGCGGCATGAAGGACTGGCACGACTTCGAGATGATCTGGGACATCCTCGACGACATTAAGGAGCGCGTCCCCAACATGGTCCTCGGCACGACCGGAATGCGCAAGGGTGTCGACGCGATGGCGAACGCCTGGGCCCAGAAGAACGGCGTGCAGACGATCCTCTTCATGCCCGACCGGCGGCACGGCAACCGCGCACCGTTCCTGCGCAACGAGAACATGGTCAAGCTCGGGCCGGTGGAAGCGATCATCGGCGAAGGTTCGGGCATCCAATCGAACCTCGCACAGCGGCTGCGGCAGGCAGGCGTGCCGGTTCACATCCGTCGGATCGCCGATCAGCGGCCGCAAACGCAAAGGGTCGGCGCTTCCACCTTCGGGTGAGCGCCTCTCGGGAGGCTCCGGCAGTCGCCGGAGCCTCCCTTTCTTTTCTGTCTCGGCAGAACGGGCTCGGGGGCATCGAGCCCCCGTCGCCCGTCTTGGCGCGTCACAGGACCGGGGAGGGCTCGTCTCGTCGATGTCCCAGTCTATCACGGGCGCACTGGCGCGCCTCAAGGATCCGCGGTTCCCCCAATTTTGCTACGCAAAATCGGCTCCCCCACGGCCCGCTTGCGCGGTCGCCTGCGGCGATCCTTGACCCGCTGGACGCCCGTGACCGGCGGGAACCACCATTAACACATGGAGGTTAAGATGGGCGTCCAAATCACATTGTTCAAAGCGCTGAAAGAGGCTAAAGTCTCGGGCGAGAACGCAGAGAAGGTCGTCTCCGAACTGGAGGAGTACATTGCGATGAAAATCACTGAAGCCAATGCCGAACTGATTGCCGAAGTAAAGTCGCTTCGGACCGATGTCGCCACCAATCGCTGGGTCCTCGGGCTCATCGGCGTCATCATCGCGATAGGCTCGGCCACGGGCGGCTATATAGCAGCGGTCTGACCGCGGGGGGCTTCGGCCCCCTTTTTTACTTCGCCTTGCCCAAGTTCGAGCGCCCCCTTCTCATATACCTCTTCGTCGGGTTCCTTGCCGGGATAGTGCTACGCTACGTCCCGCCGTGTCCTTTCCTCAATCGCATCCCGTTCGCATGGCCTTCATGCACCGCAGGCTCGATTGACGGTAGCCGCAGCCCACACATCACAGCTCGCGATCGCGTAGCACCAAGACGAACCGCAGTGCCACGGCCGCGGCGGTCCCTTGCTCGCTGGCGACCTTTCGGTCGCGTGCGCCACGCTCGGTCCGCCTTGGCCCCGCCGGCATGGCTGGCTCGCCCGGACGCCTTTGCGTCCGTAGGCATCGCGGCCATGCCTGTCCTGCGCTGACGGGTACCTGGGAGCGGGCGACGACGCCCGCTTCCATATGGTCGACGTTCCGCCAGGCGCTGGCACTCCCTCGCGTGCTGGCGGACATGCGTCCGCCCTAGCAACGCTCGGTGTGCCGCGCGCACTTGCAGCAGTCCCTCCGGCTCGCTGACGAACATCCGTTCGTCCGCGCATCGCCGATGCTTTCCTGCTCGGAATCCGGCCCCATGCCGGGGCAGGCTTTGCGCCGCATCAATCCTCGACGGGATGCGCCGATGGACACCGCCTGCCTTCACCGAACAGGCCTCGCATAAAAGGGGAGGGGGAAGGGGAGAGACGAGTTCATCACAGGAGGCAGAGATGCTCGTCACCTTCCGCATCAAGCACACACAGACCCAGCTTCATTCACGGCCCGCCGAAATCTCCGCGCTGGAGCTCGCCGCGCTGACGCGGCGGCTTCACTCTGGCAACGCCGCGCTCGACGTCGATCCCGGGGAATTCGGGGCAGCGCCCCTCAATTTCGAGATCAACGCCAATGCCCTCTCGATGGCCGCATTCACCGCCTGCTTCGACCATCGGGCCGAAATCATCTCGATCGTCGAAGAGGCGCAGTTCCTCGGGCGGACGCTGCGCGTCCGGCACCTCGGGCACCTCGCTCCGATAACGATCGAGGTCTCCGAACATATCGCCCTTGCGCGCGATCTCATGATGGGCCCGGACCTTGCCGCGAAGGTACTCTTCGCCTTGGGACGCGACGACGCGGATGAAGGCGAGCTGACCCTCGAAAACTTGCGGTTGCTCCTCCAAGATCATCGCACCTACGACGCGTTCTGCGGCGCCAAGATCACCCCGATTTACGACAGTCTGGCGTACCTCGCCTTCACTGACTGCGGCGAACAGACCCCCGTACTGGAGTGGGTCCAGTGATCGACAACGTGAACGCGATCGCCACGCCTCGCACACGCCTGAAGATGCGATGCCCCAACTGCGGTTCCGAAGCAATCTGCAAGGATGCCTGGGCCGCTTGGGACGAGAGCAACCAGCGCTGGGAGCTCGGTGGGGTCTACGACCATGAAACCTGCATCGAATGCGAGCACGAAGGCGACGACCATTTCGACCGAATCGATCTCGACACAGGCGCGATCGTCGGTTCCGAAATAGACGAAGGATTGTCCGGCAACTGCGTCTCGGACGAGGGCCATGACATGCAGCCGCACCCGGTCACCGGAGCGCCATACTGCAAGGCGTGCTGCCCGCCTGAAGAGCCATTCGCGAACCACGCAATCTCATCGACCGGCGACTAGCCTCCCGCTGGATCGATGCATCGGAAAAGGGTGTCCGGCCATGAGCCGCGGCACCCTTTTCTCATGCCCGATACTCGAACCACTGGCGCATCGCGGCAACGCCTCGAACGAGCAGTGCAGCAAGTGACTTCCGCCTCCCGCCGATGGCCCGTCCGCCACCATCGCCATGAGCACTCCGGCCATACGCGGGTCAACCGAAAATGGACCGACCGTGAAGCCGCTGCGCGGCTTCCGCACCACTCGATCAATTTTCGGTTCCCCTCCGCTTCGCTCCGGTGACCCGCGCACCGCCGGAGCGCTGATTCATGGCATGGCGGACGAGCCGCCAACGACAGGAGGCTACCATGTGCTACACCACCGAAACATTCGAGGCTGACACCGCCACGATCCGCCAGATCGACACCGACACGATCGCGCTCGACGAGAAGACACTGGAAGCGGAACGGCGCTCCTACCACTCCTTCTTCGACGTCCATGTGGTCCGCACCGAAGACGGCTACATCCTCATCGAGGAAGGCGATTACGGCGAGCTTCCGATGCACCTCATCGACGACATCGTCTACACCGCCACCGGCAAAATGGACGACGAATAATGACCCAAGCGGGCGGCGCTAAGGCGCCGCCCTCAGGACGCCTGCTTCTGGCCCACAGGCTCCATCTTTTCGAGCGCCTCGATCGCGCTCTCCGGCTTGACGCTGACGGCCAGTTCCAACAGTCTCACCGCTCGCGCATGACCGACTTTGCGCACGAGCCTAGCCAGCTCCTTTTCGGCCTCTTCCTTTTCCATCTGCGCAAGCTTCCTCCGGCGCTCCGCAACGTCCTGTTCCGCAGCTTCGAGAGCCGCTCTTTCGCGCTCCACTTTCGATACCATTTCCATGTCCTTTCACGACGGATTTCATGCTTCGCTTGATGCAGCAACCGCCATGAATTTTCGAGCCGTTTTTTTGCTCGATGCTTTTGCGTTTTGCCGTGATGGAAGGAGGTCTGTTATTTGGGCCATCCTTCGCGGCCTCGGCCGCTACGGACCGCGCTCTATTGCGCTAGGTTCCTCGCTGCCCTGGCTTCGCTAGGGCAGCTTCGTCACCAAGCTCCACCGAGCCTGGCTATGCCAGTCTCGGCCCTTCGGGTGACGATCGACGTGGACCTGAAGGTCCACTCTTGTCCACCCAGGAAGAAGCATTGCCACCGCAGCGTTATACACGCTCGGGGCTCTTGGCGGCACGATGGCCGGCACTCCCATCTGGATATCCAGCTCCTCTCACGACTCCTCGAGACAAGCGACCGACAAGAAGAACCGCCAAGTCCCTATTTTAGCACACCCTACACGGCTGCGCCGTAGGTCTTTTCGGATCGAAAGACGTGGTATTGCAACGACTTAAAGCGATCTCGCAACGCCGAAATATATTTCGGCTTTTCGCCCGAAAGCCGAAAGGTTCCGGTTATGCTGTTTTTTCAATAGCTTGGAACCGCAATATATTTCGAGCGCGTCAGCGCTTCCCTTTCCGTTTCGGACGGCATATAAGGGGCTTGCGATAGAGAAACCATGCACAACTCGGAAAGAGTTTGCATGGCCAGTACATACAAAGGCATCGGCGTAGGGTTCTCCTCCGATGCAATCGAAGCCCTAGATGCCTACGCCGCAGCGCAAGGCATCACGCGTGCCGAAGCTATCCGCACCTCCGTCAATATTGGTCTGCCGATGCTCAAGCTGGGCATCGCCCTTAACGGGCAACGCGCACTTACGATCCTTGAGCATACCCAGCTCGCGCTCTCCCTCCTGGTCGAACGCCAGTACCCGGAAGACAGCGAAGAACTCGTTAGAGCGGCTATGCGCAACGTGCGAGAGCACCATGCGTGAGGACATTCGCCTGAACCGCAAAGCAGTCACTTTGCAGCACGCTTCGGCGCGCGGAAAAGTGAAAAGAAACGCGAACAATTTTACCCGCGGCTCGCAGCTGTTTCATCACGAGGTCATGATGACCTGGGCGGGTATCCGATTGCCCGTTTTCATCTGGATCGGAACGACGATCCTGCTGCTGTTCGTGCTGGGGTATCTTACCTTCGAAAAGCATGAGGTTCACCTCGTTCTAATGAAGATCCTTGCGGGCATTTGGAACTTCACAGGGCTGGATCCATCGAAGCCCATCAATCTGACCCTTCCGTCGGGCCAAATCGTGCAGGGATCGATAGCGATAGTGCCGTACCATCCAGCGGTCGAAGCGGCGTGGTCCACGGCCGTCCGCATCAGCGTTTCCTCGATGCTCGGCGCGGCATTCATTTGCGTTCCGCTGACCGTCTGGTTCGTCGACTTTTCACAACGTCGCGGATCGGAAATCCTGAACGAGCGACACGAGCGCGGCGCGATCATGGTCGAACGTCCGGTTCTGCGCGAAAGTATCCTTGCGCATAACCGTGACGAGCATCGCAAGGAGTGCCTTTCCAGGAAGCCGCCTGTCGATCCGAAAGCGGTGCTTGAGGCACCGTTGAAAGATCGTGTGCGTGAAGGCTTCCACGAGCCCTATATCCTCGCTGGACTGCCCTATCCGTGGCGCCTCGAACAGAGCCACGCGATGTTCATCGGTACGACCGGTGCGGGTAAGACGACCGAGCTGAAAAAACTGGTCACACAGGCGCGTGCTAGGGGCCATCGCTGCGTCATCTTCGACCTGACCGGGACATTCGTCGAAAGCTTCTACAACGAAGAGACGGATGTCATTCTGAACCCAATGGATAAGCGCTGCAAAGCGTGGTCCATTTTCGATGATTGCCACAACTACGCGGAGTTCATGAGCGCGGCGACCGCACTGGTTCCCAGTGGACAGAGCGTGGAGGACGATTTCTGGCAGAAATCCGCTAGAACCCTGATGGTCGAAATGTGCGTGAAGCTGGCCAAGATGGGCGTCAGATCGAATGGCGGACTAGCCTATTTTTTGATGATGTCGGATCTCAAGACGATCCACGCCCAGCTTGAAGGAACGGTTGCCGGTCCGATGATGTCCCCATCGGCCGCCAAGATGGCGGAATCGATCCGCACGACATTCATCGCGAACGCCAATGCCTTCCGCTTCCTGCCAGATCCCAAGCCGGGCGAAGAAGGCTTCTCGATCAAGAAATGGATGACCGAGGATGTAAAAGAAGGCTCGATCCTGTTCATCACCTCAACCCATCCCGATCTTGTCCTAAACAGGCCGCTGCTAACGCTCTGGATGGACCTTGCGGTCAATGGGCTGTTCGAGATGGGCAGGAGCCGCAATCTGCGCACCTGGTTCCTCATTGACGAAGTCCATGCCCTGCACCGCCTGCCCGCAATCGATCATGGTCTGCAGACCGCGCGCGCGTTCGGCGGCGCCTTCGTGCTCGGGATGCACTCCTTCGACAAACTGGAAGAGACATACGGTGAGCATGGGGCCACCAATCTGGCCTCGCTCGCCGGTACAAAGCTGATCCTCAAAACAGCCGATCCCGAGACATCGCGGCGCTGCTCTGAATTCATCGGGAGCCGAGAGGTTCGCCAGATGGATGAGGCTTACTCCTACGGCTACAATAACAGCCGCGACGCCTCGACGATCACTCCACGCACCGATGTGAAAGAACTCGTCATGCCGGACGATATCGGCAACCTGCGCAGCCTTACCGGCTTCATAAAATTCCCGGACGGCTTCCCCGCCTCGCGGGTGAAGCTGAGCTGGAAGGACTATCCCGTCCGCGCAGAGGGATTCCACCGCGTCACCGACATGCGTGCCGGCGAGTACGTGCCGAGCGAAGATGTAGCCGCGGAAATGGGGGTTGATGGACGCGAAGGGGAGGGGCCGGACAACGTGCCGAAGGACAGGCGCGATGGGGTTGATGTAGTCCTCAGTCAGGCGGAGCTTGAAGCCGAAAAGCTGCGCGAAGAGGTAGAGGGCTCGCTAGATCGAGAGGTTGACGAGCGAGAGAGGGAGAACAGTCCGGAATTGAAGCTTGGCGACGCGATCGAGGAGACCGCCGATCAGCGGGATCAGGACGACGTGCGCTCGTACATGAACGCAAAGAAGAAGGACGATCGCGAACGCCAGCGCATTGCGATGCGGGACGTTCAGGAGCGCGGTGCGGCGGCCAAGAACACGCTGGCACAGACGCGCACCATACGAGGGAAGGATGACGGCCAGGAAAGCATTCTGGCGCGCGAGAACCGCCAGGGGTTCGGGCGCGAGGAGGAACATCGCAAGGAAGTCGCGATCGAGGAAGATCAGGAGCTGGGCCGGTGAGCCGCCTGTCAACGATCAGCCATATCGATCCAAAGAGCAGAGCCGAAATAGGTCAACGGCTGAAGGCTGTCCGAACGAGCGTGGGCGAGGTCGGTGAGACCTTCGCCCAAGCGATCGGAACCTCTCAGGCGTCACTGTCGGGTTATGAGAATGGCAAGAACGCAATTCCGATCCGGATCGTCCTGTGCCTGTGCGAAACCTATCAAGTAGACGCACACTGGTTATTGCTCGGCCGGGGGTGGATGATTCGTTTTGTGCGTCAGGCGGAGGCGACCTGAATGCTCTCGGTCGCATCCGTTTCGTCGGCAAGTGGCGCAGCGAACTACTTCGCCAAGGACGACTACTATGTCGGCGACGGCCCTGCCGAGCTGAGCGAATGGGGAGGGAAGGGCGCCGAAGCGCTCGGTCTGAGCGGTTCGGTGTCGAAGGAGGACTTCGAGCGAGTCCTCGATGGGAAGCTGCCCGACGGGACCGTCGTCAACGGCGCGGAGAAGCGCAGGGCAGGTGTGGATCTCACCTTCTCCATGCCGAAATCGGCGAGCCTGATGGCGCAACTCGGCGGCGACAAGCGCGTCCTCACGGCGCAAGAGGCGGCCGTGAAGGCCACGATGGCCTATCTCGAAAAGCATTTCGCCGAAGCGCGCGACTATTCACGCAATCCCAACGGCGAAGCAGTTCAGACCGGCAAGCTACTTTACGCTCTCTTCCAGCACGACACGAGCCGCAAACTCGACCCCCAGAACCATACACACGCCGTCATCGCGGCTATGACACAGGACAAGGCGGGCAACTGGAAGGCGCTCTGGAACGGTGAGGTCTGGAAGAACAACTCCGTCCTCGGATCGATCTACAACGCGGCGCTGCGTTCAAATCTCGAAAGGATCGGCTACCGGACCGAGCTCACCGGCAAGCACGGCCAGTTCGAAATCCAGGGCGTGTCGCGCGAGGTCATCGAAGCATTCAGCCAGCGAAGCGCTGAGATCGACGCGAAAGCGAACCAGATCGGAATATCAACGGCGAAAGAGCGGGATAAGGTCGTCGTCAATACCCGCGATCCCAAGCTCAATCCCGACGACAAGCAGGCGCTTCGCCAGGAATGGGCCAAGCGCGCGGAAGGGCTAGGCTTCGATGCGAAGCGGCTTGTGGAACAGGCTCGTGCCCGCACAGATAATGGCCGTGAGGGGACTTTGGGCACGGTGGATCGTGTGCGCGGCGTTATCGCTGCGGTACAGGAAACCACGCAGCTTTACACGAGACCCGCCGACGAGCTGACCACGAACGGCCTGCACCGCATGGGCCTCACCCCGACCCAGCTGCGCACCGAGCTCGCGACGGCTTCGGCCGTCCGAGTGATCGGAGAGCGCGAAACTTCATGGACCCGCGGCGAACTGGTCAAGACGGCGCTCGATCTCGGCATCAAGGGCGTGACCGCCGAAGGCGTGGAAGCCCGCATGGAGGTGCTGATCGACAAGGGGCAGATGCTGCCCGGCAAGAGTACGCGGCTCGACGGTGCGGTGGAGAAGTTCACCACCCCCGAACATGCGGCAATAGAGCGGGCGACCCTCGCAAACGTGACGGCCGGCAGAGATGCGAGCCCGGGAATGATCGAGGCTGGTGCAGCCCCGGAGCGCCTGCGCGCGGTATCGGGCGACCACGATCTCAATGCCGAGCAGATCGCTGCCGGAACGCTCGCATTGTCGAGCAACGACCGCACGGTCGTGATCCAGGGCGTCGCCGGCGCCGGCAAGACGACCCTCATCTCCGCGATCGCCAGCGTGGCGCGTGAAGAAGGCAGGGATGTGATCGGCCTCGCGTTCGCGAACAAGATGGTGAACGACCTTCGGAACGAAACCGAAATACGCTCCTCGAGCGGCGAGCTGGCCAAGGAGGGTATCGAGGCCAAAACCGTCTCTTCCTTCGTGAACCAGCATCTGCGCGCCGCGCTTCACGGGAGCGGACCCACTTTCGAAGCCTCGCGAGCCGCGCTCACGGGCAAGGTCCTCGTTCTCGACGAAGCTTCGCTGGTCGCCAACAAACCGATGAACGATCTTCTCACGATCGCCAATCGGTTGGGCGTCGAGAAGCTGGTGATGATCGGCGACAGAGCGCAGCTGCAACCGATCGAGGCGGGCAAGAGCTTCTCGCTCATCCAGTCCGATGGCCCCGCACTGGCGAGGCTCGACACCAGCCTTCGCCAACGGACCGAACACATGAAGGACGCCGCGGGCCTGGCCCGAGCGGGCAAGTTCCGAGAGAGCTTCGCCTCGCTCGGCGACAAGGTGGTCGAAGCGGGAAAGGACCACTTGGCGGTAGCAGCCAAGACCTGGCTCGATCTCTCGCCCGAGGACCGGGAACGCACCGCCATCTACTCGTCCGGCAGAGACGCGCGCGCGACCCTCAACAAAATGGTTCAGGACGGACTGAGAGCCGAAGGCTCGATCAAGGGCGAGGGGATGGTGCTTGATACGCTCAGACCGGCCCACGCGACCCGTGAGGAGCTTCGCTACGCATCGACCTATACCAAGGGGCAGCTGCTCGAAGTCATGCGCCAGAACGCGCCTGGCGGGCTTTCTCGCGGCCGATACGATGTCGAGGGTCTTGACGAGAAGGGCAGGGTGCTTCTGCGCGACGAGAACGGCAAGCTGAAGCGCTTCGATCCCGCGCGCATCGATCCTGCCGACAAGCGCGACGCCTTGCGTCTCTCGGAGAAGACCAAGGAAACCATCCACGAAGGCGACAAGGTCCGCTGGACCGAGAAGGACGACGCGCGCAAGCTGATGAAATCCGAGGAAGCAAAGATCCTCGGCATCAAGGACGGCGTCGTGACGGTCGAGAACCGGCACGGCGAAACGGTCGAGCTCAAGCAAAACGACAAGATGCTGGAGCGCATGGGCCTCGCCTACGTGATCAACATGCATCAGGCGCAGGGTGATACGCGCGACATGGCGATCGGCGAGATGCACTCGTCGGCGCGGCATCTCTCGAACCAACGCCTGGCGCTGGTCATGATGACCCGCGTGCGCGACGACATCACCATCATCACCAACGACCGCGACCAGCTCCTCTCACAGATCGGACGCAATCCCGGCGACAAGACCAGCGCCCTCGAGACGCTGGGCGAAAAACAGGTCGAGAATGCGCGCAGCGACCGCGCCGCTCCCGACTTCAATCCGAGAATTCCGGAACACCTGAAGGTCGGCGAGGCAAGCGCGGACCGCCTGCCATCGGTCGACAAGGAAAGCCTGCGCGCGGTGCCGCAGATCGACCTTCCCGAACGCAACATCGAACGTGCCCGATAGGAGACTGGCAATGGACAAGACGCAGCATGGCCTGATCGCCAACGACCCGAAGAGCGACAGCCTGATGGCCGTCCTCGAGCAGCAGCCGACCCTTACCAACTTCGTGAAGCAGGCCGGGCTGCAGGAAGTCGCCGAAATGGTGGAGGGGGACAATTTCGTGGTGTGCGATCTAGACCTGCACGGTGTCCAGGGATGTGCCGACATGCGCGAGATGATCGCGAACCAGCAGATGGTGGCCGAGTGCGTCGCCATCGGCCTCGCCATCCTCGTCGCGGTGATCGTCGGGTCGATCGCCGTCGCTTTCGTCAACCTCGCAACGAAGTTCGCCGCGCCGATCGGAAGGAACCGCGTCTACGCGCTCTTTCCGCGGCGCCTGAACGAATTCTGGAAAGGCAGCACGACATGACCAACGTCCTAACCGGGCCGTGGGGCCTCTTCACGGTCTCGCCACGGGAGCTGATCGAAATCGGCGTGATGATCGGTGTCGCGGTCGCCCTGACAGTGATGATCTACTGGAACATTCCACGCTGGTCGGGCGAGGACTGAACATGGACAGCCAGTTCCTCCTGATCGTTGTGATCGCGGGCGTGGTGATCGCGACGTTCGCGATCCTGAACAGCCTGCCGAAGCGCCAGCTTTCACAACTCAAGGCTCGCCCGAAACCGCTGATGACGCCCGCCGAGCGCAGGGTCTGCCTGATGATCGAACGGGCGATGCCTGGCGCACGGGTGCATTCGCAGGTCTCGATGGGCGCCATCATGAACCCGGCCAATGGGCTGTCCAAGTCGGAGTGGTGGACGACCTTCAACAAGTTCAGCTCCAAGCGCGTCGACTTCCTGGTCGAGGATCCGCATTCCGGTAGGATCATCCTGCTCGTCGAGCTCGACGATCGCAGCCACGACCGCCGAAGCGACACCGATCGCGACGCCCTTACGCGTCACGCCGGATACACGACTGTGCGCCTCCCCGCAGGCGAACGCCCCACGCAAACGAGTGTCGAGAGGCACATCGAAGCCGCGCTCGGACCGGCTTTCCCGCATCCGGCGCAATCACCCTGGCAAGCCACCCAGACCTGAAGGAGGACCACGATGGCATTCGATTACGAAGACGTAGGCACATTCGGCAGCAAGCGCGCAGCCGAAGACTGGGCTCACCGAAACAGGGTGGACCTGCGCGACTTGCACATCCGCAACGCTGGAGGCGACCGGGTCGAGGTCGGCATCCGCAAGAGCGGTTACGACGACAAGGAGAAATACGACAACCGCCACGGAGAACGGCGGGACGGATTCTGGCGCTGACGCCGGACGGGCGCACGCGCGCCCGAACCTTTCCGCAAGGCAGAGCCCTTCGGAAAAACCACCCCGCGAGGGGCCTAACGCGCCGCCGGCGCACCAACCAGTCCGGGCAACCGGAAGAAGAAAAGGGAAGTGACAGATGTTGAAGAAGATGATGATCGCCGCCGCATTCGCAGGCGCATTCATGGCCGTACCCGCGGCCGCGCAGGACGCTGGCAATGATGCCCATGCGGAGCACCAGGCAGCCGTCGCGTCGGCCGTGGCCGAAGGCACCAACAAGGCAGCGGGCAACGTCGCCCGGCAGATGCTCGACATGGTCGCCAAAGAAGCGAAGGTGCGGGCCGCGATCGACCAGAGCGGGGCGGCCAAGAAGCGTCTCATCTCGCTCAACGACGCGGTCCGCTGCGCCGACTGCGAGGAGGAAAAGCACCATAAGTGCGACGACGCCAAGTGCGACGACGCGGCGAAGTGCAAGAAAGCGAAATGCCAAGGCAAGGCATGAGGTTGAACGGAAGGGCCGTGATCGTCGACGAGCCGCAGGTGCAATGCCCCTTTTGCCGGGGTTTCATGCCGGGATGGCTATCGCGCTATCCCGGCAAAGCCTGCACGCTGTGCGAGCGGCCCCTTCTTCTCGTTCCTTCCGCATCCTCCGTTCGCCACCGCTCCATCCTAAGCGCCCTCGACGTCGCCAAAGTCATCATGCTGCCGGTCATGGCCGGTGCGACCATTTCATTCGGGTTCGGTCGCCTCGGCATCGACGGGTTCGCGCAAATCGTCGCCGCCAGCCTCCTCGCCTGGGGGATGATCGATGTCTGGGACGGAACCGCAGGGCTGAAGACGGGCATCGACAAAGTGAAGAAGCAGATCCGCCGCGGCGCCGCCGCGCGCAAGATGTCGATCGCCAAGACCATCTTCGGGCTGTCATCGACCATCCTGGGCGGGCTCGGCCTGCTGATGGCGATCTGACGATTGGCATCAATGATCGCGAATACATGAAGGAACGATACCGCAAGCGCGGGGGAGCCGTCGGTATACCCATTTGGCGCGAACGCCACGCCCGCATGGAATATGACGAGGCGGACATGGTAGCCGGCCGCTATCGCGCACAAGCCGGCTCGATGCTTCGCCTGGGTCCTGCCAGCTCCGCAACCGGTTCGAGAAAGAACATGCTTGCCGCGGCCGCGCTTGTGTTCGCCGCGATCGTCTATTTCCTCGCCGCACAGCCTTTCGGCGACGTCCTCGATTTCAGCGGGCTGCCGAAGACCGGCGAATTTCGCGTGCTCGCGAAACTACGCGCAGAACCCACAGGGTTGCTCAAGATCACCGCGCCGGACGAGGATATCGCGCTGCATCTGCTGGACGCCGACGACCGCGAAGTGTTCGTCGGATTCGTCCGGAAAGACGAAGAAGGCGCGCTGACGGTACCTGCCGGCCGATGGCATACCATCGTCACTTCGGGAACGGCCGAGAGCCTGCAGGTCGCAACGGACCTCACGCTTGGCCATCCCCTTGGCATTATCGAGATCTCTCCGGGGGAGGCTGTCACCGCCTCGCGCGTGGCTGAGGACCAGCAAACGGAGAGCGAACAGTAAGGAAAATATCAGACAATCGAATGAGATGGCCCTAGAATATCTGCGCTAGCGACCGCGCAGTTAAAATGGGCCAAAGCAATGAAAGGAGAATCCAGATGCACTATGCCATGAAACGCCTGCTGCCGATCGCGGCTGCCTCCATCGCCTTGGCTTCGCCAGCGCACGCGCAGCGGGCGGACCGGTCGATCGAAATCTACCATATCTTCGACCTGAAGACCGACGCCCCACGAGCCGAAGTCACGCGGGCCATCACGGATTCCCTCAACAACAACGTGTCCGACATCGAGACAATCATGCCGCTCGTCCGCGGCGCACCCCCCGAAACACCCGGGACGTTCGAGCTCGTCGACCCGTTCGAGAATTCTCGCCTCGGCGCTTTCGGAGCCTTGATCGGCGCCTCGCAGCGCGCCCAGCTGAAGCAGGTGCAGTGCGATGGTGCCGTCTGGATCGCGAATGCCGTGCGGCGCATCCGTGGTTCGCAGAACCTTCGCCTCACGATGTGCCTGTTCCCCTACACGGAGGGCTATCACCTGGACGTGTACGCGGTCGACACCGAGGAAAAGGGCGGTGGCCTCGCCGCGAAGCTCGGCCGCGCGATCGCCGGAGCGGTGGTCAAGGATCCACGCGAGTGGACCAACAAGACCATCGTGGGCACGGTCCGCTCGGTCGCCAACAAGACTGGCGCGACGGTGACCTACGTCGAAGGGCAGCCCGCCTTCACCGACGCGCCGTGGAACGATGCGAATACGCTCATTCCGCAGGAGTCGGAGCAAACCGACGAATAGGAAGCGCAAACCCGGCCGCGGCCCAATTCAATTTCCCCGATCAATACATCCGGATTGGACACAAGAGAATTGGCAAGCATCGACACTGCGAATTAGCAAACCGTATGGCAACACAAGAACCGCCCCTGCCTGAACGTGAGGATTTTCTTCTCATCCTGAGCAAATCGATTAACCTTCTGTCGAGTTCGACGATAGGAAGGGTCCACTCCTGACGGCCCTTCATCGATGACTTCGGCCGGCATCTATGCCATCTACCACTACGAGACGCTGAGTCGCTCGCTTCTGGCCCAGATCGGCGCGATCTGAATGAAGACAGTCGGATCGCCTCGCGCGTGAACGTCAGATGGATAATCCTCGCGGTCGAGTTTCTTCTGATCTTCGCGATAACCGCGTATTTCTACGCCAACGCGCTGGTTCAGCTCGTAAAATCCGCCCTCGAAATGACTCGCTCCGCCTTCTGATCGACCAACATTGTTCCCTTTTCGTTCGCTTTGAGGCAAAGGCGTCGAAACGGAGGAGCTATGTCGCCTGTCAGCCTGGTCGAACTCAATTTGACAAATGCCACGTTAAACGAGATTCCGTGTCAGGAAAGGTGAGATTCTCAATCGCTGCGGCAAAGCACCCCTCCAATAACTAGTTAATATGAAGAACTTACGCGAATTCCGAGAATTCGGACGATTTTTTTGCCAAGCAGCTGCGTCGGTGATTTAGACGAGTATTCTTCGCAACGCCCAATGCCGGTTTCGGTCACGCTCAAGACCGTTGCGTCGACCGCGCAGATCCTGCCTTATCGTCGGACTGCAAATGACAGGATTTCCTGTTGATCGACCCCCGTTGGTTGCAGCCGACGGGGGTCATTTCGTTTGAGCATTTATAAATTCTCGGAGCAGCTAGCACCACGGCTCGCGTCGGCCCGACCACGTCCGAGCAACGCCAGCGCTGTCAAAAGCCTCGGAAAACGGGATTCCGCGCCAGATAGAGCGAGATTCTCATTTCGTGTGGCTGGCAGCAAGCCCAATCTGCACAGCAAAACAATACTTTAACGGGCACGCGCGTTCCGACCGACATTTTTTTGCCAATCGAGCAAACCGCAAATTTTCGGATAACAACAGTGGATGACCGGAAACGGAGAAACCTGCACGATTACTGGGTTGGCTGTCTGATTTTGCCGGTGCTCCTTTATGCGATCGTGCGGCTTCTAATTCACCTAGCAAGCTAGCCGGGGGTCACGACCGAGCGAGGCGATCCGCTGGTTGGCTTTCATCAAACCTCAGCTACAGCGAATTCGGGCGAGCCTGCCCAGGTAAGCTCCCAAGTCGCTCCTTGTCGGATGTTCTGGACAAGTGTCGTGCGGAATGTCGCCAGGCAGCTTCCACCGGCCCGGCGTGACGACGGATAGACAACACCACCGAAATCGGCGCCTCGCAGTTCCCGCGCCAGTTTTTGCCCCGCTGCATGGCCACTTTCCTCAACGGGATCGAGGTAGTCCGCTCCGTCCTGGTCGCGCAGATCCACGAAAGGTCCCAGAAACCCTGCGATCAGTTCACGGTACCGCGTGACGTTCTCATAGCGGCCGACGTTGTGCAGTTCGCGGGTCAGATGGTGACCGACTTCCGCCACAGCGGTCTCGTTCGGCGCATCACCGAACGCCGCGTACCATGCACCGCGATTGCCGTCGTTGAAGCGGCTGCCTTGAGGACGCGTGTAACAGAATGCCGCGTTCACATAGGTCCAACCATAACCGTAGGCAGATGTCAGCAGTTCGTCCTGCCGCACCTCGGAAGGCAGCGGCATATTCTCGTTTTGCCGGAGTGAAGTCTTTCGCTCGATCTCCTCCAGAAAGGCGAGTGCGGCGTCCGTGTCCGCCAGCGGAGCCATCGCGGGCTCTTCGATATAGGCTGTGCTTATCAGCCGGATTGTCGCCGGTTCGACGATCTCAACAAGCGGTAATCCTCGTGGGACCGTGTTTTCGACAAGCTGCACGGCCGCCTCACAAGCCGCCGCGCAGCGCGTCGATATGCTGGCGGACCGCCGCCATCGCGGGAATACCGCCGGCGATCATCATATCGACCGGCCGCCTGCCATTGTAGGGCGCGCCTTTGTTGGCCAGCGTCGGCCACTCGGTGGTAAGCGGCCCGTTGAACAAGAGCCGCAACCCCTTGAAGATGCCGATGATGAGGCTTGCGCGCGTGACCTTGTCGCGATCAAGGCGACCCTTGAACGCATCCTGCTTCATCCGGTCCCAAGTAGCTTGGGGAACATCGAACAGCGCCGCACCTTCCTGACCGGATAGATCCCAGTGCTGGGCGGCACGAACCACAGCTTTCACGATCACGGAGACCTGCTCGCGATCGGCGATCGGGGCGACCTGTGGGCGCTCTAAGTCCTGGACACTTGTCATGCTTCACCTCTTATGATAGAGATATCTATATCATATGAGGTCCGATTGCAAGTGCAGTCGGACGTGCAAACGAGGCAGACCACCGTGTCGAAGAACATTTTGATATTTTCCGATGGCACCGGTCAATACGGTGGGCTGAAACCCGACCAGCGCCTGTCGAACATCTACAAGCTCTACGCCGCGGCGCGCCCTTCCATCGACAATTGCATCGACCCTGCCGACCAGGTCGCATTCTACGATTCGGGCCTTGGCACAGGAGAAGATGGGGGCGGATGGGGTCAGCGCCTTTCGCGTATATTCGGTTTGGCCTTCGGTACCGGTATCAGCGACAATATTGCCGACTGCTACGAGGCGATCCTCAAGCACTACGAGCCGGGCGATCGTATCTATCTCTTCGGGTTCAGTCGCGGCGCCTACACCGCGCGGTGCGTGGCGAATGTGCTGAACCTGTGCGGGGTCCCGCAAACGCGCGAAGGTGGCCCTATCCCGCGCGGCGGGAAAGCGCTGCGCGACATCGCCGAGGAAGCCGTGTTCGAAGTCTATGAGCACGGTGCCGGCAAACCACGCGGCGACTACGAAGAAGAGCGCGAGGAGAAGGCGCGCCGATTTCGAGCGAAATACAATTGCTGCGGCGAAGGACTGGATGGCGAGGAGCAGGGCAATGTCGCGCCGTACTTTATCGGCGTTTTCGATACGGTGGCCTCACTCGGGACGGCGCGCGCACGGACCTTCATTTTCGCCAGCTTCTTTCTTTCCCTCGGCGCCGCCCTGATCGCGGGGTTCTGGATCAAGTCTGCATGGGCTGCAGCTCTTCTGGCGATCCCCGCTCTCTGGTTGCTCTACAAGGGGCTCGGCATGGCGAAGCGGCAATGGAAGACCATTACCGACTGGCCAAAACCTGGCCAAAAGCGATCGCACAGCGCCAAGTGGAACATGAAGAACGCAGACAGGTTCCTCGACACGAACGTGCGCTTTGCGCGCCATGCATGCTCGATCGATGAAGACCGCAAGCATTTCCCCATCGCAGGCTGGGGCTATTCCTCCGACGTTCAGCGCATGGATCACCTCGATCCGCCCTGGCTTCGCCAGGTCTGGTTTGCCGGCAACCACTCGGACGTTGGGGGTAGCCATCCAGAAGACGAGTCGCGGCTTTCCGATATTGCCTTGCAGTGGATGGTGGAACAGCTCGACGAAACCAAGCATCCGATAGAACTGAACCGGGCCCGCCTCAACCTGTGGCCCGATGCGCTCGGAATCCAGCATGATGAGCGCCGAGCGCTGCTCGACGCCCCCTGGCAGGCCCTGCTACCCAGGAAATGGCGAAAGACATGGCCGCAGGAAGCCAGATCCATCAATCCGCAAGCGGAATTGCATCCGAGCGTTTTCGAGCGCGCTCGCGCAACGTCAGTCAGGAACTACGACCGGCACGAGCCTTACCGGCCGAGCGCGCTCCAGAAGCACGAGAAACTCTTGGCAGCCGGGTCGACGACCGAGCCTCCGGCGCAACCGATCAGCCCCGATAGGCCGGGCGCCGAGGGCAACCAGACCGATCCGTAACTGGTCACGCCGTTCGCCACAGACCGACATGCAACCGAGAACCCGGCCAACCCTATAGAATTAGCCTCCCAGTTTCGAAAGCTCCGTTACCCACGATGCCCTCCTCGACAATCATCAAGATGCCATCGGACGACAAGGCCTTCGAGGAAAACTGTGTGCCGCTGTTCTGCGGCGTCCTGAATGACCCGAACGTCAAGCTCGTCGGCACGCGGGGCAAAGCCCAATCGGGGATCGATCTGACCGGCAGGCGCGACCGCGATCCCACGCAGCTGGTCGGTATCCAGTGCAAGCTCATCACGCGTGGCGGAAAGCTCACCGAGGAGATCGTCCGCGCCGACTTCGCCAAAGCCCTGCAGATCACTCCGGCGCTGACCGAATTCATCGTCGCCACCACCGCGAACGACGATCTCGAATACGATCGCATTGCAAACACGCTGTCGCAGGAGCAGGCGGCGCTCGGCCGCCGAATCGACGTCCAGGTCTGGGGATGGGACACGCTCCAACCGAAAATTCGCGCGCATAAGGCGGCGCTCGATGCGTTCGATCCCGGTCACAGCGCATCGACCGATCGGATTGTGGCCCTGGGAGAGGAATCTCTCGAGCGCCATGGCCATACGAAAGCAGCCGTCGATCGCGGGTTCGAGATGCAGGAGCGCATCCTGAGAACGGTGACGGCCATCGATGCTGGCCGCAGCGGTGAACTGGATGTTCACCTCGATCTCCAGATCGATGGGTATCGCGACATCCTCAACGGCGGCAAACCGCACACCGCGCTCGGCCTGCTCGAGAACCTCGAAGCAAAATTGACCGCAAACAGTTCTGCAGCGATACGTGCGCGCACTCGCGCCAATATCGGCCTCGCCTACCAGCGGCTCGGCGATGACGAGCGAGCCGGCGAACTGCTTCTCGAAGCCTACGAGCTCAATCCCGACGATCCGAAAGTCGCTACCAATCGCGCTCTTGGCCTTCAGCTTCTCGGACGCTTCGAGGAGTCGACGCAGTGGGCGCGCGCGCGGCTGCGAGAAGATTCCTCCGACGAACACGCCGCCGCCTTCCTGCTCCAGGCGGCGACGTTTCTCACGGACCTGGACGATCCGAGTGCAGATATCCCCGAAGAGCTCTGCAACAGCGAGCTGGTCCGTATCTATCGCTGCGCCTTCTTGCGCTCACGCGGCCGTGACGACGAATGGCGGCAACTGGCGATCAAGAACTGGCACGACAATCCTGACAGCCTTCCCGCGGGCCGGCTTGCCGGCGATGCCTACCTCGAGATCGCGATCGGCGATGGCCGGTTCGAACGATCGGCAAAGATCGACTCCATTAGGCAGGAGGCGCTCGCATCTGCGCGCGACCTCCTGCAAAACTACTGGGACGAGGTGCGGCAATACGAAAACGCCGATCAAAACACCTACAATTGCGTCGCCTGCAATCTAATCACCGCCTATCGCGCTCTTGGCCATCCCGAGAAAGCCGACACGATCGCCACGCAATTGCTCGCGATCGCTCCCACCGACGAGAACGCGCTGATGAACGCGGCCTACGCATCGATGGACCAAGGGCACCATGAGAACGCACTGGGCCATGCTCGCAAGCTCGATGACGGGCCGGCGAAGACCGCCCTGCTGTTGCATATCTGGTCGGCGCAATCCAACTGGGTGAGCATCCTGGACTACAAATCCGACGAACGGCGCAGCGCTTTGTCGGAAGCCGTCCAGGAGCAATACGACGCGATGGTTTTCCGCGCGACCTACGCGGCCGACACGTCGCTCGATTGCCGCGAAGACGCAGATATTTTGCTGGCACGCTGGCCGGCCTCGCTGCCGGTGCATGTCACGGTAGCCGATGCCCTCAGCCACCGCGGTTCGGACCGCTTGGGTCACGTGATCGACAGAGCGATGGGGCTGGTCACCGATGCCACGAACTTTGGCCATCGATCGATGCTCGCGCATCTGTTCTACCTCGAAGAGCGATGGGACGATGTCATCGGAACGCTCAGTGGCTTCGTCGCGCTTGATCGCGACACCGTACAGCTGTCCTGGTTGGCCCTTTCGCATGCGAACAGCGACGAGCGAACCAGGGCGAGCACCTTCTTCCGCGAACTGTCTCCCGAATTGCTCGCAACGTCGAAATACGCCCGCCTTGCGGGAGCGGCCGAGCACAACCGCGGCGATGTGAAAGCGGCCGAGCGGTATCTCCGCATGGCAATAGCGGACGACCCCAACGATCTACGCGCGCACTTGCTGCTACAAAGCGCGCTTCAGCGGGCGAACAAGTCCAGAGATGCGCAAGATCACATCCTGCCGCTCGACGAAACGAAGCTTGTCGGAAACCCCCATGATCGCCTGCGACTGGCGATGCTCCTGCGCCATTTCGGGGAGGCTGGACGCGCACTCGAACTGGCATTCGATGCCGCATCGCAAAATCGCGGGGACCGCGAGATCGTCTCGTCGTATCCCGGTTTGATTTTTACCGACGAGGAACTTCCCTCGTCGATTGCGATGGCCAAGGGCCTTGGCCCAAACTTCTGGTTCAGGCTCGAAGGCGTCGATGGCGAGGAGCCTGTCGAGGGCATTCTCAGCGACGAGCCAATCCCGGAGGTCCAGACTTTTCCGGGAACCCATGCTCTCGCGGCGGCGCTTGCAGGAAAGGTCGTCGGCGACAGCGTGACCCTCCCGCAGAACATGGGGCCCGACCTCACTTATGAAGTGAAAGAGGCGAAGCACAGATACATCTGGCTGCTCCACGATATCATGCACACGCACGGGGCCCGGTTTCCGGAAGAGACCGCGATGTTCTCGCTGAAAACCAGGGAAGGGGATGTCCAGCCCATCCTCGACATGGCGAAAGAGATGTCGGAACGCGGGCGCTCGATTATCGATGTCTATCTCGAAAACGCGATACCGCTTGCTGCCGTCGCTCCGATGTGCCGCAAGAACGTCATCGAGATGGCAGACCATCTCGTCATCATCGGCGAGGATCTTAGGACCTGCCTCGGCGATCACGGCGAACGAAACAACGCGCAGCAAGCGGTCGTCGAGGGCAAGGGGCAAGCTGCGGCTCTGGACACGATCGCGGTCTGGCGCGCGAGCCAGCTCGGGGTGCTGGACGATCTACGCGATTGGTTCGGAACACTTTATGTCGCGCAATCCTCGTTCGATGAACTGCTGGAATTACGGTCGAGTTCGGAATTCGCGTCGCGGCAGGATACCGGGTTCCTCGGCTATCACGAGGGCAAGCACTTTCGTAGCGAGCTTACGGCAGAGGAGGCTGGTGCGCAGAAAGCGCGGATTGATGCGGCGCTCGAGGACATCCAGCGCTGCTGCGAAATTGTCCCTGTCGACGATTCCCAGTCGATCGAAGGCGGGTGGAAATCCGCGCTGGCCGAAAACTCGTTGCTTCTTGATCCGATCCTGGCCGCGCGCGAACGCGATTGCCTGCTGCTTTCCGAAGAATTGAACACCAAACAGCTGGCACATCAGCTCGGCATCGCACGCACTTCGTGGCTGCAGGCCACCTTGATGACGATGGCCGAACAAGGCGCGCTCGCAAACGGAAGCTACTACCGCGCGACCGCCCGGCTCGCTGTCTCGCGCCACGGGCACGTGTCGCTCAGCGGAGACGCACTGCTCGGCATTCTCCTGCTCGAAGATGAGTTTGCCTTCGAGTATTTCGGAGCCGCGAGCCGCTACATCGGCGGCGCAAAAGCCGAGCCGGTCTCGCATATCGAGGCGGTGAAAGGCTTCGCGCTCGCTGTTGCGTCCGCTAAACTTCCTGAATGGCAAAGAGGGCGAGCTTTGGGCTTGTTAATTGGTCGTCTTATCGCCGGCCGATCGGACTGGCATCCACTTCTGTTTGTTCTCGAACTGCAGCTGCGAGCTTTGCGAGCACGGCTATCGAACGCGCGCTGGGCGCACGACTATCTCATCGAGTGGTTGCGGGGCCATTTCATCGGCATCGACGAAGTTCGCGAAGACCCGAGACTAACCACGCGTAAGAAGAAGCGGATCGCCAAAGCTAGAACCAGGAGATCGTCTTGATTGCTCCGGCCGCAAACCGGGAAAGCCAAAATTTGCTTGCCGCTTGGTTTAACAAGAATGATTCACACCTTCCCTTCCGCGCGGACGCCGTGTCAGGGGACCTGGTCATAGCCGAAATTACAGGCGAGCAGGATATCGGTAGGGTGATAGACATTGTGCTGGCCCCGGCGCCGCCCTGCTTCCGATATCAGATGCAGGTTCTTTTTCGCCCTTGAGCATATAACATACAGGAGCCTGTTCGCGGCCGCGACCTTGTCGTCCTCGTTGAAATGCGGGACCATTCCCTCAAGGAGGCCGAAGGCGATCACGGCTTCGAATTCGGCGCCTTTCACACCATGGATCGTCGAAACAGTGATCCCGGTCTTCTCATCGAAAACCTTGCGGAACATGGAAACGTCGGCAATCGCGGTCGCACCATCTGCAACAAGCCGGTCGATACGCCGCTGCGATCCTTCGACGAAGGCCTCGTAATGCTCGACCAGCATTGGGGAACTAGTGCGATCGATGCCGAGCGCCGAGAAAAGGGCGTCGAAGCATTCGAGCAAATATGCAAGACCATCGGTTTCGGTCGAGGAGATACCGTTCGAGACGCGCAACAGACTTTTGCGGGTAATCGCGGTGGTATTAATGCCCGCCAGATCGAGCGCGGCGATCACTTCACCGGCCCATCGGCTGCGCCGGATGTAAAGCTGCGGCGAAGCCTCGGTCAGGATGATCCGAGCAAGCTTGTACCAAAAATTGTCGATGTCCCGCGCGAAGGGGACCATCCCGGGGCCGGAGAAGCTGTAATCGGGCAAAGCCGCCACAAGCTGGCGTGTCATGGCGGCAAGCGGCAACCATTGCGGTCCGACGATGCAGACTTCGCTGGGCGGAATTCCCAGCGTGTCGATGTTGTGGCGGATCAGCCGCACGACCTCAGCCACCAGCATGTCGCGGTGCGTCGAATGGTCGTAGGAAATTGCGCTCGCAAAGTTCTTGTATTTGCCTCCCGCGCTGATCTTGGAAGTCAGCTGGTTGAAGTTCTCGAAATAGCTGACGATGCGATCCGATGAGCGGTAGTTCACCGAAAGGTCCATCTCGGTAAAGCTTACACCGCTAAGTGCGGAAAACTCGGCAGGGGTGATCGCATAGCCGCCAAGCGACCCGTAGATCGCCTGATTGGGATCTCCGACAACGAACGCTCTGGCCTTGCCCATCGACGCTTTCAGGATGGCGCCAAGTATCGCGTAATGGATTTCCTTGGTGTCCTGATACTCATCGACCAGCACGATCGCGAAAATCGAGCCCAGAAGCACGCTGATGGATGGGACGTCCCGGACCAGCTCGTAGGCGTAGGAGAGTATCATCTCGAAATCGACCTGACGACTGGAACGCAGGTCGGCCCAATATTGCTGGAGAAGCGCATCGACACTGGCCTGCTTCCAGTGCGGGCAGGAGATGACATAGCCAGTCGAGGTAAAATAGTGGCCACAGTCAAAGGTGCGAAGACCGCCGCCATGCTGAGTGCACAGTAGCTCATGTGCACGTTCGGTATCGTGCGCATTGATCACTCGGAAGCCGTGTTTGAGCTCGGGGTGGTATACAGCGTAAGGTCGCAAGATCCACTCGAGGCAGAAGGAATGGATAGTGCCGATCCAGAGCTGACCGGTGTCGACGCCGAGCTGTTCGATCCGCTCCTGGATTTCATCGGCCGCGCGGTGAGTGTAAGTGATCGCAACGACACGCTGCTTGTCGGACGTGAGCAACGATAGTTCACGGGCGATCTTGTAGGTCAGCGTATGCGTCTTCCCGCTGCCAGGGCACGCGGTCAGGAACACGCTGCCGGGTTGCTCAATCGCATTGACCTGATCTGCGTTCAGGGCATTCGCGTTCCAAACGAACATCAGAGCATCGCGATGATGGAATTAATCCGATCGCCGGGGAATGCGGCCAGCATCTCGGCGCGCACCGCGGCAAAGTCGATCTCTCGATCGCGAAAGCGCGCGATTGTATCGCGCATCACATCGACCTGAGATTGCAGTACCAGCCCCGACGCAACTTGAACCTTGAGTCGGTACTCGAGAATGCTCGCCATGGTTTCGACGGAGATCGGCCGATGTGCGCTAAATAGGGCGGACAGGAGATAATTGGGCAGATGCACATCGGGGGTGATTGCCTTGCCGAGAATGATCGCGAACCAGCCCTTGCCGACTTGCTTCGCCATCGTGAGCACACGCGTTCCATAACGGGCGATGTCACCGGATTCGAGGTCGGCCTTGGCCTGAGCGATGGTTCCTGCGTCAACATAGACGTCGTTCAGGATGGAGGCCACTGCTGCATTGTTGCCGGCAAGAATGAAGTCCACTTCGAAGGTATGCTGCGCGAAATGCGCGCTCAGCCAGGCATTGTCGTGGCAGAAAGCGTTGAGCCGAGCCGAACGGGCCGCTCCGGAGGTCTGCGATCCGAGCGCACGGCTCTTCGCCTTGATCTCGGCATCGCTGTCGAGCGGATCGGGCGTCAGGTCGATAAAGGCCTGGTCGAGGTCCGTGATGATCGCGCAATTTTTGCGAATTCGCATATCGTGGAAAAGGACGGCCACATTCTCGAAGCCTGTGCTGCGAATATTGATCAGGCTGGTGCCAAGTTCGTCCAGACTCAGACCGAACACCTGCCTTATCAGGATCGGAACGAGAATCTCCTCGGCGTCTCCCTCGACCAGCAGCACACTTTTGGCAAAGAGCAGATTGCTGCGCACCGCGTCGAGGTATCGCTGGATATTACCGATCTGGCCGGGATCGAGACCGGCAGCGGGTTGAAAGACTTCGCAAACACCACCGTTTCGTCCGAGGATGTTGATGTTCTCGACATTGCTGACTTCTGAGATGTGAGTCGAATGCGTCGAGTAGATAATCTGCGTGTCGTCATAGTTCAGGCGGTCGAACAGCGTTTTCTGGATATGAGTATGGATGTGCGCCTCGGGCTCCTCGACCACGAGGAAATTGGCAAAAGTCTGTTTGACCTTCTGATATTTAAATTCGAGGAGCTTGAGGGTCAGGTAAATGAGGTTTGCTCCGCCTAGGCTGAGCTCATGGATCGCGCCCTCATATCCGGCTTCCGATTCGCCGACGAAGAGCTTCAGCGACTGGAAGAGGCGATCGGCTTCATCGGACAGGTCGGACCGGATAGAGAGGGATTTCGGGGAGTAGGTTTCGCCTGCTGCATCAGTGATTGTTTCGCGGATATCGGCGCGGATCGCGCCTACGTCGTCAAGACCCTCGATCGCATCATTCAGGTTAGACACCAGGTCGCTGATCGGAGCAAAGGCAGCGGGGTCGATCTCGCCGCTCTTGCCCTTGAGCAGAGTGAGCAGCGGATTGGTGCGATTGTTCTGGAACTCCGCAACGACGTCGCGGAGCGCCTGGACGAAGGTGAAGCCGACTTCGCGCGCAATCGAAAACATGCCGGGGACGACCCCGCCAATTTCGGGCGGGGTGAGTTCCTCCGGGAAAGTGACTGTATCGAAATCGCCGACAAGCGAACGATAGACATCGGGATCGCAGAAATCAGCGCTGCTTTTGCCGGTGAAGATCGTTTCGTAGTCCGACAGACTGACCTCGGCGCGCAGCGCCGCCAAGCCAGCATGATCGCCGACAGCCAGCTCGCCTAGCTTCTGGCGAACTGCAGCTTTCGGACGGAAGATCAGATTATAGGTCGCCCGATCAACGGTCGCGGCGGCGATGTTGCCGGTAGCGTGGAGGAACAGCGACTGGATCGTTTCATCCTGCGACACATCGGTGAATTCGAGGCTGATGATGATCCAGTGACCGCGCCACTCGGCGATACCGCGATGGAAGTCGCGTTCATCGAGACGGTAGGCCATGCGGAGCAGGTTCTCATCGAGAAGCAGCCGGATCGCCCGAAACAGGTTTGTCTTGCCGGACCCGTTCTCGCCGATGATCGTGTTGACGCCCTTTTCAAACTTCACCGTCGCAGCGGCAAAGTTTCGGTAATTGACCATCTGGAGTTTCGATATGTGCATGGTTCCCCCGGATTTGAGTTTGTAGCGTGATCAGGTGCGATCGGAAAAGCGGTTGAAGGGGGTGATCTCACGCACCAGCAACTCGACGTCGCGCAGATAGATTTCTTTGCGAAGAAAGGCGATTTCATCGCCCTGCAGACCATCGTCGACATCGATGTACCAAGCGCGGGGGTTGGGATTGTCGTCACCGTTCCAGCGATAGCCGCGTGCCTTGAGCACGTCCTTCAAATCGAAAGGGGAGTTCTCCGCCCAGATTCGCCAGCTTGGGCGTCGGGCCTTTTCCAGAAGCTTCTGCATTGCCGGCACGCGGCTTGCGGGAAGCGGCATAGCGAGCAATTCGATGGCTGCGCGACAGTCATGAACGGCGCGGTGACGATCGTAGAAAAACCCGGCGCCGGCGGCGAGATAGGCCAGTTTCACGCCTTCATGACCTTCGCCGATCCAGTCGATCTGCGACATCGAACAGGCCCAGGGTTTGAACACAAATGCATCGCTGAGACGTTCGAGAAACCGCCGATCAAAGCCGGCATTGTGCGCGATCACAAGAGAAGCGCGATCGACCAGTGCGCGGACAGCGTCGAGATCGATACGATGCCCGGCAACCATCGCGTCGGTAATCCCGGTCAAACGGGTTATTTCGGGCGGAATCGGCGCCGACGGCTCCTGAAACTGTTCGAATGGTGGACCAATATCGCAAATCAAACCGTCGGGGAGATAGCTGAACGGTATCATGCCGAGCTCAATGATCTCGTGCTTGGTCGGATCGAGCCCCGTCGTCTCAACATCCACGAATAGACCGAGACGGGTCGGGGCACCGCCTGAATCATTGATTCGAAGCCTGGGTTGCAAGCGTCGTAGTACGCGGTACTGCCCACTTGCCTGTAATGCCTCGGCCATCGCGTCAAGATCGTTCATTGTGGTCCCTGTCGCCTATAATCGGCATAGCCGATCTAACGAAGGCGACTATGGCGTTAATTCAAATTGTCTACGATATACCTGCGATGCCCTGCGCGGCGACGGGTCTGGGGACTGCTGTTCGATTAAGCTGCCAAACCGGGGGAAAGGTCGCCACTTGGCATTCGTGGTCGGCCACCACTCAATACGTGATGGCCGACCGTCGATCTACTCCGCGTCGCCCGTCCAATCGTCGTAGTCGTCGGGGAGATGGCTCAGATCTTCAGGTGGCTTCGCGAATGTTTCCCATTCTTCCGCCGTCATCATGTCGGTCCGGATGCTTTTCTGCAGTTGGTTGTTCCAGTCGGGAATGGCGGAGATGCGAACCAACATCACCTCGACCTTGCCCTTGTCGTAGATTTCGAACGTCCGCGTCTTCGCCAGTTCGACATAATTGCCAAGATCCTGCGCCAGCTCGTCGACCGAGATGCGGAAACATGCATGTGGTTTCATGGAGTTAGAACCTTTCGATTGCGTACAACAATCCCGCCGACCGCGGAGCCGCGTGGGCGATGCAGTCGGGCAGGCAAAAGGCTCGTGCCGAGAGTGATAGCCGATCGGGAGCGGAAGGAAAGCCCCGCTCCGTTAGCGCTCAAGCTGGCGCATCAGGTAACCGGCACCGGCCGGCGTGGCGTTCACCGCGATCGCGAGCTTGTTGCGTGTCAGCGACGGCAGAGCGACCCGCAGCTCGGCCGCATCGACCAAGCGGCTGCGCGCGGTCCGCCGATATCGCTCATGCAACCGCGACATTTCTCGCTCCATGCGATCGAGCGAGCGAGCAGCAAGCGGCGCCTGACTGAACAGGCACTCGGCAAGCAGGTCACGCCATTCCGCGAACGACGAGCACAGAAATTTGTGCCGGGGGACGAGCGAGGGAAGCAGGTTCGCGCTGAGTCCCGAGCGCTGTAGCAGTGTCGGTACCATTATCATCACCAGCCAGGCACGGAGATGGTCGTGGCCGAAGGAGATGGTGCGCCCGTCGGGGAGAGTCGCAACCAGCTCGGAATGATCCGCGGCGCGGCGAACCAACCGCGCCATCTGGGCAAGCCTACCCGAGATTGACGTCAGCGATGGCTCGAGCCCAGGCTCATCCGTAATCTTGCGGAGACCGCGCCACAGCGGGCCGTAATGGACGAGGTCGGCACCCGACCAGGTCGACGCCTCGGCTTCAGCGTCGAACAAGCCTTGCAGCAACCGACGAACCTGGCGATCGCGCCCGGCGGACGCGGGCGCAAGGCTGGCGAAGAAGAAATGGACGATTGCCGCCACTCCAAGCGGATCATTCAGCCCCTCGCTCGCGCGCGGCGGTGAACCCGACCCAGCGACCCACGCCTCGATTGCGTTTGCATCGGTCGGCACTCCCGCGTTGCACGCGGTGATCGCCGCGCCTTCGAAACGCGCACGGATGCTCCAGGCCGTGCGCGCCGGACTGTGGGTCAGGCGCCCGTCGAGCCGTCCGAGGGCGAGGAGAGGGTCTAGGCGTTCCATATATATGCGTGGTCGAATATCCAACGATTCTAGTCGCATATGGATTCCGCAGGAAAGCAAAAAGTGGGTTAGCTTTCGCCCACTCGTACGGTTCGCGAGCGCACATGTGATAAGGGGAACTTATCACATGTTGCAAGATCGCCCGTTCTGACTAGTTTTGTGCCGACGTGCCCGACATCGCACCCCCTTCAGCGTCGCCCGGTAGCGCCCTCACCGAGCTGCAAACCGACCTCGCGATCGCATTGCGCACACCGAACGTCGCCGTCGATCGCGAGCTTCTCGCCGCCTATGTCGAGGCGGCCGCGCCGAACTCGATCCGCGCGCTGCGACAGGACGTCGAAGCATTCGACCTGTGGTGCCGGCGCAGCGATACCCGCGCGTTCCCCGCGACGCCCGGTATGGTCGCGGACTGGCTGAAGCATCGCGCAAGCGAGGGCGCCGCGCCCGCCTCGCTGGTTCGGTATAAGGCGTCGATCGCCAAGGCGCACCGGCTACTCGGTCTCGACGATCCGACCAAGCACGAGATCTGCCGGCTTGCGATCGCTGCGCACCGCCGCAAGGTGGGCTCGCAGCAGAAGCAGGCGCGACCGCTGCGGTTCCGCGGCGCGGTCAAGAATCCGGTGCAGGACACTCCGCGCGGCATCCATATCCGCGCAATACTAGCCGCCTGTGACGGCACGCCCACGGGCCTCCGCAACCGCGCGCTGCTTTCGGTTGCCTACGACACGGGCCTGCGCGCGAGCGAACTGGTCACCATCGCGCTCGAGGACATTGTCGAAGCGCTCGACCCCGATGCAAGGCTGCTCCGGATCGGTCGACACAAGGGCGACCAGGACGGCGAAGGCTCGACCGCCTATCTCTCGCCGCGCAGCGTGGGGGCGCTTGATGCCTGGCTGCGCGCTGCGGACGTCAGCGAGGGTCCGGTGTTCCGACGGGTCATCGTGCGGCGTTACGCCGCCCGGCCCGCGCGCAGGCGGATCGATCCAAACACGCTGTCGGGCCGGGCGATCTGGGATCCACGCAGGTTCGCGGCGAAGGCGGTGGTCGCTGCGCGCACCGAATACCATGTTGGCGAAAAGGCGTTACATCCTGGCTCGGTGACCCCGCTCGTCCGCGGCATGATTACTGCAGCTATCGATGCCGGCGCGTTCGGCGATCTCGACAAAGAACAGGCGAGGAAATTGGTCGCAGGATTCAGTGCCCATTCGACGCGGGTCGGGTTGAACCAAGATCTGTTCGCGATCGGCGAAACGCTCGCCGGGATCATGGATGCGCTGCGGTGGAAGTCGCCAAAGATGCCGCTAGCATACAACCGCAATCTTGCTGCCGAAGCTGGCGCAGCAGGTCGGCTACTATCGAAGCTAGATTAGGTCGTTCGGCGAGCGGTGTTTCGCAGCTGACACCGGCAGCTTTGCGCCCTATTGTGTTGAAAAAGTCTGCCGCGCGTTTTGGTCAGCAATAATCGAATCTTGATGGGCCGTTCGACGCAGCAATGATTCAAGCGGCGAGACTGACCTGAATCATTATTGCCAAAAACTGGCCGCTGGGTCGTCAGCTTCGACTTTTTCAACACAATACGCCCCAATATCAGTCATCCGACCACTCCGGCCATATTCCCGAAAGCGGACGGTGAAATGATCGTCGCAAGCGGAAGCAATGCCAGACACTTGTGACTGTCCGGAAGCAGAGAGCGTCCAGAGGCCCTTGTCGATTTCACAGGGGAAATGCTTAAGGCGTGGTAGGTCATCGACATGACCTGATGGCCGTGAATCTGCGAATCTTCGCTCGCCGTTTATATTCATTCACCACCTGCCACTTCGTAAGCGTCCGGTCGAAACCGTTGTCGGCAATGGCCGGTTTCGGGATGCGGGTGGCGGCACCGGAATGACCGGGTTTGGGTGGGGAGCGGAAGGGCGGCTTTGCACGGGGGCGTCTGCTTTCGGCGGCCCGGTCTGAGTATAAGTACCCGACCTTGCAGGCGGGGCTTACCTTCCTGAGTGGCATACTGCTTCGATGTTTATTCCGTCCGGGTCGTAAACAAAGGCTCCGTAATAATCGTCATGATAACGGCGAATGCCGGGTGCGCCATTGTCGGTGCCGCCCGCGGCCAGCGCTGCTTCGTAGAATGCGTCAACTTGCTCGCGGGTCTGGGCAATGAACGCGAAGTGGGTAGCTTCCCCCACTCTGGCTCCGCCGACGACCCAGAACAGTGGTTTGTGCTCTCGTCCGAAGCCGTGCATCGTCGCGCCGGTTTTCTGCTGTTCGCCTTCCTCCTCGGCGTGCTCAGGCGGGATTGAAAGAAGCAGTCGCAGTCCGAGTGGAGCAAGCGCCTTCTCGTAAAAATGGCGCGATCTCTCGGCATCGGAGACTCCGATGTTGAGATGGTCGATGATGGTTTCTTGGTAGGGGTTCATATCACGGTTCCTTGCGGCGAAGTGCTCGTTTGCCCACCGGCACTACGACACCGCTGCTGACAGCGCGGTGTCAGCATTATGACGCTAGAGGCATTGTGATGAGACGCGCAGACAGACTGATCCAGATCATCCAGATTCTTCGGCGGCGCGCTATGCCGACCACCGCTCGCATGCTGGCCGAGGAATTGGAGGTCGCACCGCGGACCGTTTACCGCGACATCGTCGCGTTGCAGGCCGCGCGCGTTCCGGTCGATGGGGAAGCAGGTATCGGATATGTGCTGCGCCCCGGCTATGATCTGCCGCCTTTAATGTTCACGGCGGAAGAGATCGAAGCTGTAGTGCTCGGCGCGCAACTGGTGATCGGCCGCGCCGATCCAGGTCTCGCCAAAGCAGCAGAAAACGTCCTCGCCAAGATCAAGGCGGTGCTTCCGGGCGACGCCGAGGCACGCATCAGGCAGGCGGGCCTGATTGTCCCTCATGCTCTGGAGGAAGGAGTGACCTTCGGGGATCATGTTGCCCAGATCAGGCAAGCGGTCCGGCAAAGTTGCAAGCTTGCGATTACCTACACCGACCGGTCTGATCACCAGACATGCCGGGTTATCTGGCCGCTGGGCCTGTACCTTTACAGCCATGTGACCCTTGTATGTGCCTGGTGTGAAGAGCGCCGCGACTTTCGCGCGTTCCGCTCTGATCGGATCACCACATGCCGCACACTCGATCAGCGATTCGATGGAGGGTGCGGTAAGCTCATGCAGGATTTCCTCACGCATTTTGAAGGTCGTCAAGGGACAAAGCCCAACGAGACAGCTGTCTGACCTGTCGCGGATGATGCTTGGTGCGTCGACCATGCATGGCAAAATTGAGGCCGACCACACTCCCCTAGAAGATACCGAGATGAATCGCTGGTTGACTCCATACCGACTGGTTGGTATGGGGTCGCATGGACAAGACGCACTTACCCCAGTCGGCAAAGGAAAGGCTGCTCGATGCCGCCGTCATGCTCATCCGGAGGCAGGGCTTCGCCGGCACGTCTGTCGATCAGCTGTGCGCGGCAGCCGGGGTGACCAAAGGAGCGTTTTTCCACCACTTTGCTTCCAAGGAAGAGCTGGGGATTGCGGCAGCCGGACACTGGGTTACCCTGACGGCGCCTGCATTCGAAGAAGCGGACTATCAAGGCGAAGAAACCCCGCTGAAGCGCCTGCTTGCTTACCTCGACCTTCGCGCAGCTATGATCACAGGCGACACCGATGCCTTTACATGTTTGGCCGGTACGCTCGCCCAGGAAGTCCACCAGACCCACCCCAGGATCGCGCGGGCTTCCGATGCGGCCATTCGCGCGCATAGTCTGACCCTTGAGAATGATATTGCGGCCGCGCTGGCTGAACACGGACTCGAAGATGTCGATCCGGCCAGCCTCGCGCTTCATATCCAAGCCGTGCTGCAGGGCAGTTTCGTTCTCGCCAAAGCTGCCGGCGACCCTGCGGTCGCGCGCGACAGCGTCCACCACCTCAAACGCTACATTTTACTCATGTTTAATGGAGAGGAAACATGACTGAAGATAAATTGGAGCTAGTCATCGAACGTCACATCGATGCGCCTGTCGAACGTGTGTGGCAGGCCATGACCGAGCAGTTCGAAGACTGGTTCTGCACCGCACCCTGGCGCGCCGAAGCGCGCCAGCTTGAATGGCGGCCTGGCGGTCGGAGCCTCGTCGTGATGCACGGGCCCGCCGGTGAGGAGATGCCCAATGATGGTGTGGTGCTGGCGTTCGAGCCGAATCGGCGCTTTGTGTTCACCGATGCTTTTACCGCTGACTGGCAGCCCACCGGCCCCTTCATGATCGGCATCTTTGAAATCGAGCCGGAAGGCAGCGGCACATCGTACCGCGGGATCGCGCGGCACTGGACCCGCGATGCTTTTGAGCAGCACCGTGACATGGGCTTCGAGGCTGGATGGGGCGCCGCTGCCGACCAGATCAAGACGCTGGCAGAGAGAGGATGAGCAGCATGGCACATCTTATTCGAAGCACGCCGGTACCATCGCGATGGTCCCTCCGTATAGGCTGGAGCCTCAGCGGTCTCGCCATCCTGATGCTCGGCATGGATGCCGGCGCCAAGCTGATTGCTCCGGAGGTAATGATCGCCAACAGCCCGCCTCTCGGGCTGCCGGCTGACCCCGGCTTCCACCGTATCCTTGGCGCGATCCTTGCGCTCTGCACGCTGCTCTACGCTTGGCCGCGGACATCACCGATCGGCGCGGTCCTGCTGACAGGCTATCTGGGCGGCGCTGTCGCTACCCACCTGCGGGTCGATAGTCCGCTCGTGACCCATACATTTGTCAGCGTCTATCTCGGCGCGATTGTCTGGCTAGGGCTCATGCTGCGTGATCGCCGTGTCGCTGCTCTTCTGGCAACGAGCCAAACAGCCGATCAATCTTTACTAGCAGAGGACGTATTCAATGACTGAAAAGAGCATCAAAGGCCCGGCGTCCTATTTTCCATCAATTGAGAAGACTTACGGACGGCCCATCAGTGAATGGCTTGAGGTCGTTCGGAGCCATCCATCGACCAAACATTCGGAGTTGGTCGCCATGCTCAAGGGTGAACACGGTATGGGGCACGGTCACGCTAATGCGATCGTCGCCCATACTTTGTCCCTGCACGATTAGAACACGATTGGCGAAGAATGGGGTGCCATCACAGGGCGACGCATCCAGTTAACAACTGACATTGCCTTAGCCCGTCAGTTGAAATTGCATTTTCTGGCGATGCCGGGAATCAGCCGTACGGCCTATAAATATGGCCGCTACGGGGTGGGAACCTGAAGGGCGGGAAGTTTTCAGAACTGCGGCAAAGCGGTCCTGCCGCTTTCGGGATCGCGCCGGGCCCTCGCTCATGACCGGGAATGGGTGGATTTCGGAATGGCGGGTTTCGGGTTTGCCACGCGAAAAACAAGCGCATTAAAGGTGACGAGTTTCCTCAGGTTCGTCTTGCCAACAATCATGCAGGCCATCGGCGCAGCGAATGGGCGAATCTAACAGATCTCGCGCGCTCAGATCATCAAGCGCGGCAACATGCACCATCACGAATTTCCCTCCGAGCATTAGCATGTCGCCGTCGTTGTAAAGGGCAATGCCGCAATGTTTGCAAAAGCGGTGATGCTGTTCGCCCCCGTCCCCTGAACTGCCGTAGTCGGCCAGAGCATCGTGACCTTGCAAGAGCCGAAACTCTTCCGGCTTAATTGGCGCTGTCTTCCACATCCGCTGTTTCCAGCAAAAGGTGCAGTTGCACTTCCCGGTTCCGTTTGCGAGGTCGATGTCAGCCTCGAAGGTTACTGCCTTGCAATGGCAGCTCCCGTGATACGTCTTTTTCAAATTAGCACTCCAGCGACGCGCGCGACCGCCTCGCTTAGATTATGAATAAATGGCTGAAAACGAGGTTTCGACGAGCTGCTCGTTTTGTCCGAAGAGGGGTCGTCACCGGCTGGTCCGAACTTGGGCAGATTTTCGAGATAGCCGCCTGTCCGCTCGCGGGTTCGTCTGTCAGGGTATCGAGCGCCCGCTTATGGGTGGAAAACGGAATGGCAATTTCAGCGCACGCAGATGCGGCGCCCGCTACTGCGATGATCCGTTTGCAGCAATCGGGGGCCGATCAGCTTTTGCCAGCGTGATGCGAAGTGACCGGAAAATTCCGGCAGGAACTGCGACCGCCCTGCCAACTAGTCGGACTCTTGGCAGAAGCGGATGCGATTGCCGAATGGATCGCTCACCTCCATCTGATCTCCCCAAGGCTGGCGCTCGAGGTTCGGACGACCATAGCCATACTTTCTTGAAATCAGCTCGGCGTGAAACTTCGCGATGTCTCTCATTGCGACATAGCTAGTCGAACCTGGGGTGCCGTCACCGTGATGCTCGGAAAGATGTAATTCCAGTCCGGCTCGCTCGACAGCCATATAGAGCGGGAGATCCGGCTCGAACCGATGCTCCATGATGACTGTGAAGCCGAGAAAATCGCAATAGAACTCTCGCGCTTTCGAGACGTCAAAGATTCTGATGACTGGAATAGCTTGTTCAAAGCCAATTGTATTGGCTGATGTCCGTTCAAGTGCGGCAGCGGCGGTGTTCCAGTCTCGATGCCCGATAGTGGCAGCTACAAGTTCAAGACTGTTTGCGTGAGAAACAATGGTCTCTCGTTCACCTAAGGCAGAGCGCAAACGCTTTGCCATGGCTTTAGCTTCGTCGATGGTGAGCATGATAGTCCCTTCGGTCACGACAGATTTCCGGGGCTCGCATTGCGGACGTGTCGCCTGTTGGGCTATCACGATAACCAGTTACCGATGTCTTCACCAAGCCCTTGAAGGCGCGAGCGGCGGGCGACATCTGCCGCCATAAAATCTGCCAAGGACAAGCTTTTCTGTCAAGCATGGGCGATGCAGGAGGCAAAAGCCTAGTAAAAGCCTCCTAGGTCCAAGCTTGCGTAGGGATAACGGGGAGGGCCACTTTGGGGTCGATACCTGAACGGCAAGAATTTTCCAGCAGGGTGGCAAAGCCGCTGTGCAGCTTTCGGGATCGCGCATCGACCCCGCTTATGGCAACTGGTGGGTGGTTTGGCGACAGTCTTCTTTCGGTCAAGAAAACGGTAAAGCGGCCTTTGGCTCGGTATCGCTATGAAGCGCGAGGATGGCGCGAACGGTCTCGACGGCGGAACCAGAAGCCCCCCGCCAGAATGATGCCCCATCCGCCGGCGATCCAGAGCAAAGGCAACAGCGCTTCCGCCGGACTCGTTAGCCGCAAGGCCGTGCCGTAGATCATCGCAGGGGTGATTGCAGCCCGTCGCTGGGCGGTCCATTCGCTTCCGAGTTTCGAGGCGATACCTCTGCCGCCCGTAGACAAGGCGACAATCGCATCGCCGGTCGCCGCCTCTATACGGACGGTGTTGCTGACCGCAGGTACATTCCCCCCGCTGTGGCCATAGATGACGTCTCCGCGCGTGCTCTTCGCAAATAGCTGAACGCCGAGGCCCCAGTGGGCAGAGCCAAATAACTCCGCTTCTGGTGCGCGCATGGATGCGATCAAGCCCGGAGAGATTACTCCCCGGCCAGGCACTCCCCCGTCGGGACCCTCCATATGTGCCTGGGCAAATCGTGCCATGTCGTTTGCCGACGAATAGAGCGATGCCGCGGCTGCTGCTGTGTAACGGTAGTGCGGCGCAACTCCTCCATCGGTCCCGAAGAACTCGGCGACGTCCGCAGCGCCCGCCGCGCCCGTTCGAAAGGTCGAGTTCTCCATGCCAAGCGGGTCCAAGACCGTACGATCCATATAGTTTGCAAAGGGCTCCCCAGATACCTCTTCGATCATCAGCTGAAGCAGGGTGTAGCCACCTCCTGAGTAGCGCCACGAGCCGGGTTGATCGCCTACGCGCACGGCGCCGGTTCTGAGCGGGCAGGTGTCGACCGCGCGGCTCAGGGAATCTTCGATCGGTTGGAGCTTCGTGCCGGGTGAGAAACCGCAATACCCCAGATCGTCGGTCAGACCGGCGGTATGGCTCAACAAGCGTCGCACGGTGACGTGCTCGTTCGGATAATCGCCGCGAGGCAGCGTCCAGCGTTCGACATAGCGCGAAACGGGAGCATCCAGATCGACTTTGCCGGCTTCGACGAGTGCCATGACGCCCCAGGCCGTGACCCATTTGCTGACCGAAGCCATCTGGAACACGGTGTCGCCGGAAACTGGCTTGCCGATCGACATCGTGTGCGACTGAGCGACCTTGCCGTTTTCGATCAGCACGAGCGCAAGGTTGCCGCGATGATCTCTTGCCACTTCGCGCGCCGCTTTCGCAAATGCAACGCTGCCAGTCCCGTCGACTTTCATTCCCCCAAGCCCCGTCAGGGGCGCGAAGGTAACGAGGATGGTCCAGATGAACATCGAGGCCAAAACGGCCGTCACAAATCTGGGACGCGAAAGCTTTGCCGTCATTTGCCTCCACTGCGCCCGTTTCTGCTCATCGGGAAAAATGCAGCTCTTTGCGCGACTACCATCTTATGAGGTGACGGGTTTTAGGCCAAGCGGCGTGGGGCTTAATTGTCTAGAGTGGGGTCGTGAACCGAATGGCGGCTATACTACATCACCGCGCTGAAAGCCGACAGTCTGCAACCGGCCCAGTTTCTGCATCGATCTGTTACCCGTAAGACGCTCAGCCTGGGGAAGTTCGCGTTAAGTCCGAACGCAGCTAGGTTCCTCGAATTTTTCGAAGAGCCAGGTGATTAAGACTGATTAAGGCTTGACTGCCAAACCTACATCCCCCCTCTGCTTACCAGTCGTCATTTTCGAATCTTGATCGTATGCATACGCGATGCGCCTACGACCTACCGATCTTGGGGCTGCGTGATATCCTAGTTGCATGAGCTTCATTCAGCTGCAGCGCGAACCGGGCATCCACTACCTCGCCGGGTATCAGAACTTCCGCACGTCGCCGGCTTTCGAACATCTTCTCGAGGCCAAATGCTTGCTCCGAAGCATTACGACCGCAGGCGCCGTCGGATCGTCGCTTCACGTACCGCTGTCGGATTTCGCGATGTTCCCGATCGGCACGTTGTTCGGCTCGGGTAAAGCGATGATGCTGCGCAATCGCGGTCGCCGACGAACCCGCAGAACGATCCTTCTGGGCGACGAAGTCGAGATTTGGGACTTCGAGCGCCCGACCCTCGTCAGTCCGCAGAAGCACGCCAAACCCTTCGACCTGTCGATCCGCCAAACCGAGAAGGTGTTCATCGACCAGATCGAGGCCCTACACCCCCTCGGTTTGGCCCACGGCGAGCAGTTCCGGTTCATCTGCTCGGGGGTCAGCTTTCTGCTCGATACGCTTTCGCTGCGCTCCATCGTCTCGCAGAAGAGCCTCGCGGGCATGTTCGTCGACGAGGCGGAGACCGGAATCGACGAGAACGGTACCTACGTCATCACGCCGTTGCGTCCGTTTCAGAACGCGACCGCGACGCTGCAGATCGCGCTCCTGCTCACCAATCCCGACCTAGCGGATTACATCCGTTTCTTCTTCCGGCGGGTCGGTGCGGCGATGCGCGGGGAACCCGCCGGGTCGGAAGGGGCGCTGACGTTCCGGGACGCCATGGACTGCACGATCGAAACCGAGCCGCTCGCGATCGGCCCGCCAGGAAACGAAAGAGCGGTCGACTATTGCGACCGGATCATCGCCGACCACCGCAAGCCGAATTTCAGGGATATCGTCGTCCGCATCCGCAATACGCGGGCGGACGAGCAGATCGAGCTGATCGAGGAGCTCCGCACCGAGGCGGAGCGAGAGAAGCTCAGGGTAGCGTCGAGCACCAAGGTCAAACGCTACCCGGCGGACAAGCGCACCGTTCGCCTTGGCCGCCTGGACGGCGATTTCGGGCGGCTGTTCCCCGAGTTCGCTAAGCTTGCCATGCGCTTCGATCGGCAAACCGTCCCCGCCGCGGAAGGCGATAGCCGACCGTCAAGGTTCGATCCTCAAAAGGATCGTCCCGAATTCGTAACGCCGATCGTGTCGTCGGGGCTACCCGAACCCGGCGGCAAGGTCCCCCGGGCGGAGAGCGGGCCGGTCGAGACCGTCGTCTTTGAACGCCCGAGCCTGCCGACCCGGTTCCTCGCTACGAGCGATGCGCCGGGCCTCGAAGCGCGGATCGCGAAGCTCGACGACGTGCCGCTCTTGATGCGCGAGTTCTTCCTCGCGGGCTACTATATGACCGAGCATCGCTCGGCGACGAGCCTGCCGGAATACGATCTCGGACGCGGCGAAGAAGTGCTCTATCGGCTCCCACCGTCATGGGGTGGGTTCGCCGCGCCCGACGCGAAAGGTCTCACCCGCTTTGCGGCCGCCGTCCCGCTCGCCTTCGACCACGGCATAGTGTGGGCCATCGAGATCCTCAGGAACGATGCCAGCGAGGCGTTCGCCATGGGGCTCGTCGCGCAGTTCGACCGCGACGACGGGCTGAGCTTTCTTGGCCGGGCGCTGCGCAGCGTCTGCGATCGCGTCGGTCGGCGGCGCGGCGACGATCCATCGGGCACCTTCCCGCGCGCCGACTTCCTCGACACGCGGATCGACACCGTCGTCCACAAGAAGACCGTCTGGGACGCGAGGACGCTGGCGCAGGTCATCCCGGCACGGGCCGAATTGCTCCTGTCGACCGAGCGGAACTTCTAGCGCGCGTTCGAGGAACCGGGGCGAAGATAGGTGTCGAGAACGTGGCGCAGCGCGAAGGGTGTCTGGACGCCCGGCTCCTCCGGCACGATCCAGCTTGCCCAGGCGCGCGCCTCGCCGCACGGACCGACGAGGCCGAACGGCCATCCCCGCAGCAGCCGGCTGACCCCGCGCATCACGCCGTGCGCAGCGCTGACGGTCATGGACCGGATACTGGGGTTCGCAGTCCTGTAGTCGAGGTCGATCTCCCCGATCGAAGGATGCAGCGCTTCGCGGACGCGCTTGCCCCAGCGTTTGGCAGCGATCGCTCGGAAGAGCGCCAGCTGGATAGCGAAGAAGGCGATCGGATGGATCCCGTGCAGATGGGGCCAAGCCACCGCGCGTCCGTCTAACACCGCTTCGTTATGCGCCTGCAGGACGAGCACGCTCGGAGCGGCGATGGACGCGGAAAGGGCGGAAAGGTCGAGGCCGCACCCGTCGCAATGGCGGAAGCCCGAGCGGTGTGGCTGGTATGGGGCATCGCAGTCCGGGCAGGCGTCCATCAGCACGGCGGCGTGCTTCGTGCATGCTGGAAAGAGCCGCAGCCGCCAGGTCAGCGGCAAATAGGGGGTGTCGTCGGCGAGGCAATGTGGACAGAAGGCCTGCCCGTGCGCCTTGCGGAACCGGTGGCGCACGCCGAGTGGCACCACCATGAACGACTGGTTGGCGCCGGAGATGGATTCGGCGAGAACGCCTTCGTAGGCGCCGAGCGTCGTGCGCCGGCAACGCTCGAGCGGTGTTCCCGTCTTCACCGCCAGAGCTCGGACGAGCTCCGGCGATGCGACGAGATCGCCATCCCTGGTCCAGAACTCGAGGCCGGGCGCGAGTTCCTTCATCAGCGAGTGGTGCTTGGTACCCTTTGCCGCGGCAATGCGGATCAGCCAGGAGCTGACCGATTCCCGTGGCAATGGGCTTGGACGGATATGCCAGCGGCTCACGCCGGTTCGCATTCCCTGGACGTCTTCACTTCGAGCCGATCGATGACGTCGCAGGCGCGCTCGGAAAGCGGTACCCACGCCATGTCCTCGAGGGTCTTCGCGTCGATCACCTCGCGGCCGCTTTGGATGGCCATACGCGCCGCGAGAAGCATCACCCGCCGGATATGGCCGATGACGTGATCTCCCTTCTCGAGGATGGTCTCGACGAGCTTGGGATCAGCCACGACATGCGACGTCTTGCGCAGCGGCAGACGCACCTCGATGTTATGGATCAACACGTTCGCCTCGTCGCCACGGTTCCACGGCGGCAGCGCGATCTGCTCGAAGCGACGCTGGAGTTGCGGATCGTCGTTCAGGATATCGACGCCCGGCGGCGTCCCGAACAGGGCGACACCGCACCCGCAATCCTCGCCGATCGACTTCACCATGTTCTTGAGCGCCTCGCGGTTGCGATGGGTCCCGTTGGCGAGATCCTGGAACTCGTCGATGATGAGCAGCCTCGTTCGCATCGTCCTCAGAACTGCGTAGGCCATGGAGGTGAGATGCGAGGTCGACCATCGCAGATTGAAGGGCTCCGCGACGTAGCGCAGGATGCGGATCGCAAACTCGCGAACCGACGCTTCGCCCGGCATTGAGACCCGCACCACATCGGCGCGGTCCGCATCGCCCGTTATGCCGGTCTGTACCGGATGCAGCGACGCGAAATGCTTCGAGATGGTGCTCTTGCCGTTGTAGCTGCGCCCGAACACTGCGATGCTGTGCTCGTGCGGCTCGGGAGCCTCGAGGATCGCCCGAAGGCGATCCTCGATTTCCATCATGCGCGGATGGTGGATGGTCTGCGGCTCGGCGAGGTAGGCGAGCCGGGTGGCATCGTCCGCGAGGCGCAGGTCGTCGAGGGATGTGGTGTTGTTGCAGGTCATTGGACGGCTCCACTGGAGGGAAGGATGGTGATGCTGGCGGGGTCGATCCTGACGACCGGGACCGGCGGAAGAGGCGACTGCTCGGGCGCCGGCAACCGGTTTCGGCCACGCTCGCGCTTCACCGCGTTCTGTGCGATCTTGCGCTGCTTCGCCCGGTCGAGCTTGGACCTCGGGTTCACGACCTTGGCGTGGCGGGCGGCTTCGGCGCGCTCCTTCTCGATGATGCCGAGAATGCCCGTCGCCGTCACCCGGCCGCGTTTCCTGAGCTTGGCCTTGAAGTCGGCCCGCGCCCGTTCCCACTCGGCGACGGTGATCGCTTGGTCCTCGGTGAGCGCGTCGCGAAGCTCGATGTAGCGACCGTTGCGAGGGTCCTCGACAAACGCGCGGCTGACGTCGGCGGGGTCGCGTTTGACGTTGAGCATCGTCCCCTTGGCGGCGTTTAGAAGGGGCTGGAGCTCGCGCGCGGTGTAGCTGAGGTAGCTGACGCGGAACCCGTACTTCTCGAGCTTGCGCTTTTCGGTCTTCAGAAAGTCGAGATAGAAGGCCTGCGGATCGTCGACGCGCCGGGGATCGCCATATTGCGCGACCCCCAGGTTCCACTTCTCCGCCGGCGTCATCCCCAGCGTCGGATGGATGCGGTACGGGTATTCGCCCACGAAGTACCGCACCATCGCCTCGAGGTATTCATCGAGCGTCAGGCTCGCGGTCTCGGTGGGATCAATGCGATCTTTCTCCCGCCTTGTGGAGCTGAAGATGGTGTTGCCCGGCAGCTTGCGGGTCTGCGTCATCGCGGTGCCGATCATCCGCTCGACGATCCCGCCGTGATGCGGCTGCGAGCGGTGCGAGAGGTCGATCCGCCACTTGCCGCACCCCCGGTGGAAGGACTTTGACGTGAAGTCGACGCCGCGGTCGACGAAGATTGCCGAGGGTACGCCGAACCACGGCCAGTCGATCCCCTCGATGCCTTTGGCGGCGAGCCAGCCATCCTTGGGCAGGCAGGCGATCGCCATGGCCTCGGCCAGTTCCTCGACGCTCGGATAACCGAACGTCACGTGGATACCCAGGGGCAGGCGCGAGAACTCGTCGACCACCATGGTGAAGGTTGGGCGACCGAGCGAGATCCACAGCTCCTCTGAGATGAGGTGCACGTCACTGTAGGTGTGGTCGATCTGCACCCGCTCGAGCGGATAGGTGCAGAGCGGGGTCGAACCCTTGTCGCGGTCGTACTTGTCCGCGGCCGCCTGCGCGCCGTTCTTGTGCGCGTAGCGGACGCGCACGTCGAGCGATTCCCAGCGGCGCCTGATGGTCCGATCGGACGGCGGCTCGATACCCGCCTTCGCGCAGGCCTTCTGCACGTTGTCGATGTAGACCGTGACCTGCTGGCCCCTGTAGCGGCGCTGTTTCAGGAACTTCTTGAGCTCGCCCTCGACGATTTCCTCGACCGCCGGATCGAGCTTGGAATGCCAGGCGCGCTTGGTCGGGACCTTGAAGAGCGCCATGGCGTGCCCAGCGTCCTCGTAGGCCTTGAGCTTGCGATAGAACTTGGAGGTCGACCATTCGAGCATGCGAGCGGCTTTCTTCGCGTTCTCGCGGGTGCGAGCACCGCGACGAAACGCGTCGATGACGTCGGCCTCGAAGCTAGTGCGCTGCCAGTCGGCGTCACTGATCGTTTCGACAGTGATCTGGTGATCAGGACCGACAGTCGTGACCTGGAGGACGTCCTTCGCCAAGGCGGGGGTGGTCTTCTTACGATTAGACATTTGAATGTACTCCTTCTTTTGAGAACGGAGCACGAGCCGGAAAAAGGGCGCACGCGACCGGCGCCAGGCGCGCAATGGCGCTTGACTTGGGGCCGCTTTTCGGGGATGACGAGGGTGCTTGGGGTCCTAGTATCCCGAAAAGGCCTGGCTCCTCGGAGCCGGGCTTTTTCCATTTCGTGCTGATCAAATTCAGTTGTTTGGCACGAGCTGTCTACATACACTTCTCCTCATCGATCGCGCGCAGCCACTCGGCCACGTCTTGGGTGAAGGCGAACGTTCCGCTCCGGTCCGGTAGCTTGAAAACGTGGACGCCGAGGCGTCCTCGCTGTTTGGCCTTGCGAAAGGCAGCCGCGCTCGGAAATCCGAGGGATTTCCACAGTGCCCCGCCGGTCAGAAACGGTCCCGATCCGTCGACCAGGTGTTCCGCCAGCTTGGTACCGGACGCCTTCGAAGCCATATTCACGCTAGTCCTTTTCGGGTCGGAGAATCGCCAGTTGGCATGCATGTCACGCTCGTTACGCTTGTCCAAACGACGTAATTGGGGCCAAATTTGTCGCCTGATCGAACTGCGAGTCGAAGAGCGATGGAGTATCGGAAGAGAGCGAAGACCGAATGGACCCTGACCCGGTGGGTCATGGCCTGCGTCGACTTCCGCGCGACGCCCGAAGACGCAGAATGGATCAGAAACGAGCTCAATTGCAGCAAGGATACATTACGGCACTATCGCCTGGGCGAGCGTCGCATCCGATGCGATGTGCAGGCCTCCGTTCTCGATCGGTTGGACGGACGCTTTCCCGGAACCGCTGCGATGCTTCGCGGACCGATGGCGCAGATCCTGATGCGCCGTGAACTAGGGCCGGGCGGTTTGAGGGCAGCGATCAGGCAGCTGTCAGATCCCTGCCGCACACTTCTGCTTATGCTCGGTTACGGCTCGGATCGGGGCGAGATCGATCCCGCCGTCCGGCTCGAAGAGACGCTCAATTACCTGCTGCGATACAGCGCTTTCGAGACGCTCGAGGCCATCGTCTTCATGCTCGCGTGGTGCGACGAGATCGGCGATGAAGCTTCGTGGACGACGATTTGCTGTCGGTATCGTGCGGCGCTCCCGAACATGCTGTTCGAGGGCATTCCGGAACACCACCACCCTCTGCTCGACGCGATCGACGATTATGCTCGAACCATAGAGTTTCGCTACGCGCGGCGGGTCCGATCGAAGCGCAGCTGGCGCACGGCCATCCCGAAGGCCAGGAAAATCCGGAAGCAGGGCGCGATTGCTGTCCAGCAGCATTGGGAGGCCTGTCCCAAAGAGGTAACCTTCCGCATCAATCCGCCATCCGAGGACACGATGAGAACTAGCTCCTGAAGGCAGGAAATTCGGCTCCGTACTGGTTACCGTAGAAAGACCCTACGGCGCGGTCCGCGGCTTAGAATGGCGTCCTCGTCCCATTCGCGCGTGATATCGAACCAGAGTTCATCAATAGCACACGCATGCAGCGCCGCCGAAATGATCTCGCTCCTCACATGGCCAAGCCGCTCGACGTTCGCGATCACCGATCCGAGCTTCGCAGGAAACTCGCCGAGCCTGCCCGACAGTATGAGGTCGAGCAACGAGGGGGCCGGCTTGTGCGCTGCGCGGTCCAGGATTGCTTTTGCATTCGGCAGGCCCTTCTCGATCAGCTTCTCGTCGGTCACTAGGAGGAACGAGCAGTCCGTCTGTTCGCGGCACCAGCGCATCATCGCGACGTGCGCGCGGCCAGCGGCAGACGCGCTTCCTGCCGCCGCGATGCGATCGGCTTCGCGGCGCTCCTTCACCTCGACGATGTAGCGGTAGCGCCGGTCCTCGCGATCGTTGATCTCGACGAGATAATCGGGCGTATAGACCCGTGTCCGTTCGTCGATGAGATCGCGGAATTCGATGGAGAAAGGCTCCCACGCGATGTGCCGCACCTCGTTCGCGAAATCGCAAAGTTGGACGAATCCACGCTCGATCGAGGACTGGAAGGCGACCCTATTCGCGCCGTTTCGGAAGCTGTAGAAGCCGGTTTCCGCGCTGGTGCGCGCGGGTTTTCTGCTCCGCGCAGAAGGAGTTATCCGTACGTGGTCAACTAGTCTCACCGACTATGACCACGCCGATTTCGAGCCGGCGAAATGGACACGCCGTCTCACAAAAGGGTTCGAATCGGGGCAAATTGCACCCGGTTGAGTCGCACCATTTGTGGAAGTTATCAAGCGCGGACCATCTGGTCGCCAATCGATCCCCGTGAATTCGTGACAATCGCGAGCGTCCGACCATAGCGATCGGTATCTTGGCGAATGATGTTGTAGCGCTCCGAATTCAAAAGGGTCACCAGCCTATCCCTTGCACGCACCGCTAGCCGACGCTCGCTTTCGCAGGCGCCGTCGAGTTCTGGTGTATCGATGTCGGCGATACGTATCCGTTCGCGCGCCACGATGAAGCTGTCGCCATCGTGGACGCATGTGATCCGCACCCCTGAGGGAGGACAGACCCCGATAGGAGAGCTCGCTGCCAGGATGGCGAGAAGAAAGCTCACCGCTCGCATCCAATACCATCGTTATCGCGATCTAGATGTCGGCCGTAGCCTGGTTGTCCTCTTCGTACCGGCGCTGCACCGGCGGCACGAGCGGCAGCGCAATTTGGATAGTACACTTCGCCGCTCGGGGTTCTTGTCGGTTTGCTAGCTGCGCGACCGCCATGGCAATGTCGACCGCCGTTCTTGCGATCGTTGTGACAGCCATCAGCGGCCGTGCGTCCAGGATGCGCGGATGCAGCCGAGGAGGCTAGAAACGCGACGATACCCACAAGCATGGCCACTTGAACGATGAGCAGGAACGCGAATTCCGCCTTCATACTCCAGGGCGTCTTTGCTTCGCCGTTTTCCTTCATGCTTTTCCCGTCACTCACTCTTGGTATCTCGCCTGAATGCCCAGACGAGCGTCGCTGTAGCCGAAATAAGAGCTGCAACAGCAGTGATTAAAGTCGCGTCAATTTCCAGCATTTCTGCCTCCTTCGACAACGGGATAACCAAATAGGTTATCTGTAGGAAAGCAGTTTTTGCGGGAGCCAAGTAGGCATTCGCATCGCCACTCGCACAGCCGCATAAATCCCCTCATCCGGCGCTCGCGCCTTCTCCACCGATCCTAGCGGCGCGATAGGCCGAGAAATTGCCGGAGAGCGTCCATGAGTATCGAAACTATCGCACCGCTGAAACGGTGCGCAATATACACCCGAAAGAGCACCAATCGGCGTCTTGAGCACGACGTCAATTCGCTGGTCACGCAGCGCGAAATCAGCAGCGCATACATTACGAGCCAACAATATAAGGGCTGGGTGGAGCTACCGAACCGATACGACGATGGCGGTCATTCGGGGAGCGGAATGGATCGCCCTGCCCTCTCGCAGCTCATGCAGGATATCGAAGCAGGAGAGATCGATGTTGTCGTCGTCTACAAAATCGATAGGCTGACGCGCAGTCTCGCGGACTTCGTTCGGATGATCGAGATCTTCGATCGCCGCAACATCGCGCTGGTCCCCATCTCACAGGCTTTCGACACGTCCGACAGCATGGGCCGGATGATCCTAAACGTGCTGCTCACGTTCTCGCAATTCGAGCGCGAGCTTATCGCGGAGAGAGTGCGCGACAGCATTCGCACCCGCAAGCGGCACGGCAAGATGCATGGTGGCCTGCCGCCATTTGGCTACATTGCTACGCCTGACGGTCTCAAGATTGACGAGCCCGAAGCTGAGATCGTCCGGTTCATCTTCGACGAATTCTTGCGGACAAGGCGCTACACAAAGGTCATGACCGCAGTGCGCGAGCGCGGATATTGTAGCTCTATTAAGTACTCGCCGCGCGGCAAGCCGCGTGGCGGAACTGCGATATCACCGAGCACGGTCTACGCTATCGTCCAGAATCCGATGTATGTCGGAGAAATTCGCGGGCACGATACGACCTACCCCGGAGAGCACGAACCGCTCATCTCGCGCGATATCTGGGACGAAGCGCAGATAATTTGCCAGGAACGCAAAAAGCGCAGACCTCACAATCGCGACACTGACCACTTCCTTGCCGGCCTGCTTTGGGACGATCTTGGGCGCCATATGCGGCTCGACCTGAAGTGGCATTGGGGCAAGTTCTATAAAACTTACGTCTCGAGCAACGCCATCTGGTCGCAGAAGCTATTTCTCCGGCAGTATCGTGCGAGCGCCGACCAGCTTGATGAGGTTGTTTTGGCGGCAGTCGCGGCATTCCTATGCGATCGCATCAAGCTTCGAAAGGCGCTCAAAGGGCTGGGTCTGTTCGGCGAAAACCTGGAAACCTTGGCAGCGAAAGGGCCAGCGGCATCCGACCGACTGATGGCGACCCCGAAGCCGCATCTGCATGAGCTTTTCAAGGCGATCGCGCATCGTGTGGAGCTCGGTGAGGACCAGGTCTCGATCGAGTTTCGTATGCTGGAGGTACAGCGGTATCTCGAATGGAAGAGCGAAATGAGTTTCCGCGGGCGTCCATCAAACTGGTCGTGCAGCGATGCTCGGTATGAGCATATCGTTGCCGTGCGGGCAGTGACTGCGGAGCGATGGCCCTCCCTGCACATCAATCCGCGACAGACTTCCTGCAAAGGAAAGCCGGACAAGAAGCTTGTCGATCTGGTTCGAAGCGCGCGAAAAGCCCAGCGGCTCGTGGAAGAGAATCGCGCGCTCGATCTCGATGCTCTAGCCAAGATCCATGGTTGCCGCACCGCGCAATTCACCCGTCTGATCCGGCTGAATTATCTGGCTCCTGACATTGTGACGGCGGTTTTCGACGGGACGCAGCCTCCCGGTCTCAACAGGAAAGTCTTACTCAATTCCAATGTGCCGACCGATTGGGCGGTACAGCGCAAGCTTTATGGCTTTCCAGCGCCCGAGCGCGCCATTGATCCTCGCAACCTCTATGGGCGCGGCATGTGGCCGAGCGCGAGAATAGAAGCTCCATAGGTCAGCGACCTTTCCATGTAAGTGACAGCGTCAGCCAATGTTTACCTCTTCAGGATTGACCAAGGTAAGCGGCCGTTTGACGCTAGAGTTTGCGCCACTCGAAGATCGCGACAAGTTCTGGGGTCCTGAGATGATCCTTAGCTTGGCATTCCGATAGTGGGCGATCCGGAAGGCCATCGCGACTTCCTCGCTCGCAAAAGTCGTAGTGAATTGGCCGTCTGCCGCGTCGCTCAGAGTGCCCTCTGGCACCTCGGAATGCCACCCGCGCCCCTCACGAAATGCAGTGACCAGAGCGCTGAAGGTAGGATCGGCATGATCGACATGGGCCTCTTCGAAGGTGAGCAGGTCGCCACTAATCTCGCATTCGACAAAACCGAGTTCGTCGGCATGCTCGTTAAAAAACGCCCGTTTTGCTGTTCGAATGTCCGACAGAACCGCCGCGCGACAGGCATCGGCAAATTCCTGAAACAGTGGTTTTGGCTCACCACGTATCGCCCATATGAAGCTGAAATCGGTCTCGCTGCCATCCGTGCGAATGGCCCAGAAGCCTCTCGTGGCGCCACCAGCTCCTGAATTTGTGCGCACTTCGAAATGGTCGATCCCTGCGCCGGCCTTCGAATTGTTCTCGCCATGCGCAGCATCAAACCGCTCGACCAAGGCAGCAAGGTCACTGTGATCATTCGCATCCTCGATTGGGACGCCGTCCGGATAACGATCCCGCAGCGTACGGAAATGATCAGTCGCCGCCTTCTGTGTATTCCAGACGCGTCCGTTGCTAAGGCTGATCTGCTTAGCCACTACTCGCCCACCGGCTCGGGCGAAGCCTTTGGAACATCCCCACTCGGGAGCTTCATCATCATGTTGAAATGAGCAAGATGTCCCGTTTTCTCAAAGATTTGCCGGAACACTCGCAGGTATCCCTGAACCGCATTACCGTCTGCGGCCAGGTAGATTTCATCATGCGCGGTGTGAGAGCCATCGTGGGTCCAAGAGAAAAGAGAAGCGCAGATCTGCGCCTCCCTGCCTTCAAATTTGGCTACGATTTCATCTTGCTTCAGGCCGCCGAGCACGATCAGGTAGTTCTCGATGATCCTGCGCAAAGTGTTCTGGATCGTTAGCTTCGAGCGATCGTCAGCGCGTACTTCCTCCCATAGCATTTCGTACGACGTCTTCACTGGGTTGAACCCATAGCTCTGAACCGATGAGATGCCCTCGCGCTTGCGCACGACCCAAAATGTTTCATCGCGCCTGCAATTGTCAGTGGCGCGGCTGCGGTCGAAGCTGACTTCCTTATGGAAGTAGATGTTGTGCGTGAGCACAAACACCTGCCTTGCGGAGCCATTGCCGTCGCGCACATCTTTGATGACGTTTCTGATAAGCGAACTGACGACAAACAGGACGTCAGCATCCAGGCTGGACACCGGATCGTCGAACACGACGACCTTCTCTTCGGTAGTGCCGGTACCCGAAGTGCTTCCAGAAAGCATGTGATAAAAGTACAGAAACGTCACGAAGGAGCGTTCGCCCTCGCTGAGCGTGCTCCGCGCATCAGAGCCATCCGAACGAACTATGCGGTACATATCACCGCGCTCGCCCGCGACCGAGAGCTTGAAGCTGGTGAAGCCGAAGGAAGTGAGTATCGAGTTAATCGCATCGACCGTCGGTTGCACGCTGGTTGCCTTGGCCTCGAGCTCTTTCAACCGGGTGTCGAACTCCGCGCGCGTTTGGCGTTTCGACGCAAGGCTCTGTTCCAAGCCTTCGATGGCTTTTGAGATCGTTCCGGTTGTTGTTTCGTAGGTTGAAAGATCAGTCTTTCGCTCTTCGATGATGAAGCGCCAGACCTGGCTTCTCAGCGTCGTTCTCGAAGCGGCCAGGTCGCGCACAAGCTCATTGTGGGACTGAATGGCTTCGTTCGCCTGCGCGACTATCTCAGCTAACGCGTTGCCGACTCCCAGGGTGTTTTCGATTTGAACAGCCTCGCTGGGATTGCGGCGTTTGGCATCGAGCCTTTCGATATTGAGATCGTAGGCGCGCCTGAGCGCCGCATGGCGCTCGGCCAGGACATCGTTGTCTACGAACCGCGACGTCTCGGCAAGCAAGCCTTGCACCCGTTCCTCCACGTTGTTGGCGGCAGCGGCATATTGGTCGGCAAGCGCGCTGATTGCAGAAAGATCGTTCTCGTATTGACGATCGAAGAAAGCATCGAGATTGTCACGCAGGTCGGCAGGCGCGGATTGTTGGCAGAACGGACAGCGCCCGTTGGCGGGCTCGATATACTGCACACCTTGTTTCACCCAGTCGCTGTTACCTAGCTGCTCGATGAGCTTGGCGACGATCACGTCGTCGCGACCCACAATCCTGCGCTCTAGGATTGGTGCATTTTCCATGTCTTGAAAGCCGCTGAAATCGATCGGAGCAATCGGCGCCTGTTCAGTCGCATCGGTTCGGAATGTCGTTTCCGCATGGGATTTGAGCGTATCGAGATGTACGAGTTCGGACGCGTTGTTCTCCGCTTCTGCGATAAGCTTGTCGCAAAATGCGGCCTTACTCTGCCTGTGCCCTGCCATCGCTTCTTCGAAGGCGCCCTTATGGGTTTGTTGCGATGTCCAACAAGCCTCTTCGAGCTGAACTCTCGCGTCTCTCAATTCCTGGCGCCGCCCACCGGAGGCATCATCACCTTCCAGATTGCGTATAAGTCCGTCGATTTCGCGGTCGAGCTTTCCAATCTCACCCTGTAGCCGTTCAATTTCTTCTGCGTTTTTGGTTGAGTCCTCGCCAAGTGTGAAAATGCCTTTGAGCTGCTCGCCGAAGTTGTTCTCTGCGAAGTCGCGATTATAGACCAATGCCGCGATTGGACGAGCGTTAGCCCAGCCCACCGAATAGCCGTCTCGGGCTGCAGGATCGCTGATTGCACGAGAGATTGTTGTTTTGCCGCAGCCATTATGACCAAAGAGGAAATTCACCTTCTTGAGCTCGCTCAGCTCCACGCCGTCGTTTGGGAAAGTGGCCTCACCAGTAATCGATATACTAATCAGCATAGTCTCTCCTCAGAGTATTGCCCAGAAAATCGGGAGCGGCCCCTACTCATGCTCCTCCAGAGATCTCAGCAAACTAGCTCACGCTCGTTGAATTGCGCGACATGAGATCTTACTAAACTTATTCATAAAACGGCGAGCGCAGCTTTTGAAGAAATCTTCGATTTGTTCTGTCAGTAATCATTCTGACCCAGCTTAGGGGCACCCATCGGGTATAGGTAAAACGTGAGCGTGGCTGACGACATTAAAAAGAATTGTGCCGATACATTCGGCAAGAAGTGGGCCGTACGAGACGGTCAGGTTGTTCCAGACGCAAGCGACCTGAAGCTAACCAACGACGCAGTGCGTTTTGAAAAGGCTACCGTCCTCTATGCTGATCTCGACCAGTCTACGGATCTCGTCGAGACGAAGAAATGGCAGTTCGCGGGAGAGATATACAAGACGTTCCTCTATGCGGCCTCCCGTCTTATCCGAAACCATGGCGGGAAGATTGTCTCATACGACGGTGATAGGGTCATGGGGGTTTTCATAGGAGATAGACAGCGAAACGAGGCGGTCTCCTGTGCCTTGAAGATCAACTACGCGGTAAAAAACTACGTCCAAGCAGAGAAAGAAAAGCGTTGGTCTGGTGATTTCAAGATCCGCCATGTGATCGGCATCGACGTATCGGAGATACGCGGCGCACGCACAGGTGTTCGCGGCGACAACGACTTGGTATGGATAGGCACCGCTGCAAATCTCGCTGCCAAGCTTACATCACTTAGCGCAGATCAGCCGACCTGGATCACTAAACGGGTTTACGATTACCTCGATGGTTCGCAGAAGTTTGGGTCCAAAGGGGAGAATATCTGGACTAGCTGGAAATGGAACCAGCACAACGACGAGGAGATATATTCCTCGACCTATTGGAGGCAGTTCAGTTGAGCGGATTAATCGATCGTTTTCAGGGCGACGCAGGACGCGGCAATCTCATTGACGCAATGCTGCAGCAACAGATCGTCAGCGGTAATCGCGAACTAGCCGAGGAACTGGCCGACCGAGCCGAGATCATCGAGGTCTCCGAGGGCGAAGCGATCATCGCCCAAGGCGGCGACGACAACGATCTATTCCTGATTGTAGCTGGCAGCTTTAGGATCGTCGTGAACGGTCGTGATGTGGCCTCGCGCGGACGAGGTGACCATGTCGGAGAAATGGTGGTCGTCGAGCCATCTCAGCGTCGGTCCGCAGACGTCGTAGCGATTGAGACAGGGCTGGTCGCCAAAATCACGCACGCCGATATCACCGATGTCGCCTCGCGCTATCCGGATATCTATCGAGTCATCGCAAGGACACTGGCCCGCCGCCTGTTCGAACGCAACAAACTGGTTGGACAGCACCGCGAAAAGATACGGGTTTTTATCATCTGCTCGGTAGAGGCGCTGGCCGTCGGGCGCATCATCGAGAACGCCTTTGAGCATGACGATTTCGTAGTGCGGCTCTGGACGAACGATGTCTTCAAGGTTGCGAGCTACGCTCTGGATTCGCTGGAGACCGAAGTCGATGATTCCGATTTCGCAATAGCGATCGCTCATAGTGACGACGTCACCCTGTTCCGGGACCAGGAATGGCCTGCGCCTCGTGATAATGTGATCTTCGAGCTCGGGCTTTTCATGGGCCGCCTCGGCCGTAAGCGAGCCATTCTGATGGAACCGCGCGAGGAAAAGGTGAAGTTGCCCAGCGATCTTACTGGCGTGACCACCATCCCCTACTCCTACGAACCCGGCAAGGACGCCTCAGCACTTATGGCGCCAGCATGCAATACTCTGCGGGATCACATCAAAGAGTGGGGCCCGTTCAACGGCTGAGACCTTGCCTGCCCGCCGGTAATCCACGGGATGTGCGCTGAAGGGCTGGAAAGGCTAGATAAAATCTAGATGTTCTTCTAACGTTCCATTTCACAACAGGTCGCAGCCCTTCGGTGATTCGCGATCATCAAGGAGGCTGCATACGATGGCGTGGAACGAGGATCGTGCCCGGAAAAGAATCCGGGATTTCATGGAAAGCGTGCCGGAAGGCGACATCAAGGTCGAAGATTTTCGCACCTTCCTCACCGAGGCTCGGGTGCAGAAGGGGATGGCTGCCGACACTTCCGTGCGGGCAGCTCTGATCGATATTCCGCGCAATAGGGCAATCACCACGGACGCCGTTCACGTCTATGCCAATCTCATCGACTTTAATGATGTCTTGACCGAGGCGGGACGCGAGACCGAGGCAAGCCATAAGCGGGCGCTCGAATTTCTCCATGCGCACTACCGGGGCTGTGACGAACTCCTCGACGAATTCGAGATGCAGCGGGTGGATTTCCACGGCTCGAGACTGCATGCTGTAGTCTTGGCCCCCGAAGGAGCCGAGAACGAGGGCGAACGTGTTCGGGTCGCCGTAGCTTTCTCCGCTGCGTTTCGTGAGATGGTCGAGAGGCTCGGCGACAAGCATCCGAATTTCAAGACGGGTGTCTGCATCGGTATCGACAGCGGGCCCGCTGTCGCCATTGATTCCGGTCGGCGCGGCGAGCGCGAACCGCTCTTCATCGGTAGCCCGGCGAATCATGCGGCCAAACTCGCGGACGGAACAGATGAAGGCCTGAATCTGAGCCCGCGAGCGGCCTCCGCGATCGGACAGGCGACCAAACCGCTCGCCAAGAGCGTGTTCCTCAACGAAGAGATTGAGCGCCGTTATCTTGACGACGAAATCACTATGGCAGGCGTTCGGCAGACCGCCAACGAACGGCTCGAAAAGGCATACGCTTCGGTGCTCGAAAGTCTTGACGCGCGGATTAAGTCTGACAGTGGCGAAGCGGTCTTCCGGTTCCATCACAAGGAGCCACCGCTGAAAGACCTAGTCTACGCGGACCATCCTCCGAGCAATGCGATCCGGATGGAATTAGCATCGATCTTCGCCGACGTGGACAACTTCACGGCTTATATCGACCATGCCATCGCGACCGGCGGAATTGCCGAGGCCGTGGCCAATCTGCATGTCATCCGCGCAGAGATGGGTGCCGTCTTGCGGGACGATTTCGGCGGTCGAAAGGTTCGCTACATCGGGGATTGCGTCCACGGTCTGCTCGCGGAAGGAAGCACGATCGAAACCAATTCAATGGCTACGATGAAGAAATCGGTCGATGCTGCCGCAGGGCTTCGTTCCTCCTTCGAATTGTGTCGCGAAATGCTGCCTGGAATCGAGGGCCTGGGCCTTGCCATCGGCATCGATTACGGCACCACGCCCATCTGTCGGCTCGGTCTACGCGGCGATGCCAGTGTTCGCGCAGCTGCTAGCCGTGCGACCTGCGTTTCTGAAGCGGAGCAGCGGCGCTGCAATGGCATCGAGACAGCGCTTGGCGAGAACGCATATCGTAATTCGCCAGCAAGCGTTCGCGAAGCTTTCGGTAACGAGCGGATTTTCCAGAATCTGAATACGGAGACTGCTGAGGTGGTACTGGGGACTATGTCGTCACCCTACATCAACACAGGAGCGGACGGCGAGCCAATGCGCGCGCATGAGCCTGATGCATCCCCGCCGATGCGGGCACATGATCGCAGGTGAAATCAGCCGTATTATACCTGGCTGAAACGGCTCCAGCTTGGTTTTCAATAGAAAAGTCTAATAGAGATTACCTTGTTGGTCATGCGCGACTGCCCAAGACGCCTTGGGCGGTCGGCGGCCTTCAACTGCATATCTTCGGGAGAGAGGTTCCACGGGTCCGCGAGGAAGTGCCAGGCACTGATCTGCCGTGTCGATGCCCCGAGCGGCACATTCAAGGTGATCAAACCTTCTGCCTGGGTCTGCGCTACCTTAAGGTGCAGTCGACGGAAAAGGCCCGTCAGTGGTGGGTGCAGCTCGACCAGTTTCTTAGATGCCAAGGGGTCGCTGAACTCACGCGAGTTTGGCCCGTAAACCAATCCCTAGATCATGGTAGCGCGGGCGAACATCATGAGCGTGCCCTCTCGCTTGCTGCCGAAGCAGGTCTGGAGGAAGAGTATGCTTCCGCACGCCTCGGTGAGCCGAGTTGGCTAACCGATCCCAAGTTGCACCTGTTTGACAAGAAGGGCCGCGCCATTAACGGCCGTGCTCTCTGTCCGAGAGGTTGTCGGAGACGTGCTCGTGGGCGTATAGTTAGTACGCTCCGCATCGATTGCGAAAAAAGGCAATTACTAGTCGATCTTGCTTTTACTGAGCACTTACGTCGCAAGGCGTTAGAGAGGTATTGGAAGGCTGTTTTCGATAGCGGTGAGAAGTGCTGCAGAACAATGCGAGGGTGCCCGCTAGCCGCCTATGAGAACCGACGCGAAGGCGAATACGATGAAATTCGTGAATGAGGTCGACTTCATTCAATGCCAGCTAGATCGGTTACTTGGGTTCTGTGTCTATCTGTAACCGCGAATTGCTTTCCTCTTTTGCCTGAATACGCTCATCCTTATCATTTATACACTCAGGGCTCGCTTTGACACTTTAACTCATTGCTTGGGATGTTAACTGCCCCGATTCCAACCGCAAAACAGGCAGTTCCGGATTATCTGACATTGCTTTCGATCGGCGATGATCATTCAACGTCTCGTTTCGGGGACCTGCTATGAATGCCGTGATGACTGAGATGGGACGCCGCGCGCGACATCTGGTCACCGAACACCGAAAACGAGGCGACCGCAATTGGGCCGCCTCAAAGGCTGAAAATACTCGCGCTTCACTCCGAGCAGATCAGATAGCAATGCGCGAGTTAGCACCTGCACAGCATCCGTCGGTTGAGGCGCAGCGCCCATGGATTTCATTCACTAGATTTCGTCGGGCCAAACATCACCGTTCTCTTCGATCCACTTTTTGAGCCGCTCCGACTCCGACTGAATTGCCTCCCATTCATCATCAGACATCAATTCCGTCGGTACGTTGATTTGCAGCTGACGATGCCATTCGGGCACCGCTTCCATCCGGACAAGCATGACCTCGACCTTGCCCCGATCGTAGATCTCAAACGTCCGCGTCTTGGCGAGTTCGGCGTATTTGGCAAAATCCTGCGCGACCTCGTCGACCGAGACACGAAAACATGCATGTGGTTTCATGGGATTGGAACCTTTCGATTGCTTACAACAATCCTGCCGACCGCGGAGCCGAGTGGGCGATGCAATCGGGCAGGCAAAAGGTTCGTGCCAAGAGTGATAGCCGATCAGTCGCGGAAGGAAAGCCCCCATCCTGAGGCCCAGCATAATTCTGCGCGGTGCTAGCGCGCGAGCTGCCGCATCAAGTAGCCTGCCCCCGCAGGGGTCGCGTTGACCGCGATCGCAAGCTTATTGCGAGTAAGAGAAGGCAGAGCGACGCGCAGCTCGGCTGCATCAACCAAACGGCTCCGCGAAGTTCGGCGATATCGCGTATGCAGCTGCGCCATCTCACGCTCCAAACGTGCAAGAGCGCTAGCAGCTGCCGGAGCTTGTCTGGACAGGCACTCGGTCAGCAAATCACGCCATTCCGCGACCGACGAGCATAGGAACTTGTGCCTTGGAACGAGCGAAGGGAGCAGATTGGCGCTCAATCCCGAACGTTGCAGGAGTACCGGCACCATCGCCAGTACCAACCAAGCGCGGGGATGGTCGCGGCCGAACGTGACGGCCCGGCCGTCGGGAAGCGTCGCGACAAGCTCGGCATGATCCGTAGCGCGCGTGACCAACCGTGCCACATGCGCGAGCCTTTCAGCGATCGACGTCAGCGATGGCTCTAACCCCGGTTCTTCCGATATCTTGAGAAGGGCGCTCCACAGCGGACCGTAATGGATAAGATCGGCACCTGACCAGGTCGACGCCTCGGCTTCGGCGTCGAACAAGCCGCGCAATAGGCGGCGAACCTGACGCTCCCGATTTCCGGTCGCGGGCTCAAGACTAGCGAAGAAGCAGTGGACGATCGCCGCAACGCCGAGTGGATCGTTCAGGCCTTCACTCGCGCGCGGCGGCAAGCCCGAGCCTGCGACCCAAGCTTCGATAGCGTTAGCGTCAGTCGGAACCCCGGCATTGCGCGCCGCGATCGCGGCGCCTTCAAAGCGCGCACGGATGCTCCAGGCGGTTCGCGCCGGACTGTGAGTCAGGCGCCCATCGAGCCGTCCGAGGGCGAGAAGGGGATCTTGGCGTTCCATATCGCTGTCGTCGAATATCCAACGATTCTAGGCGCATATGGATTCCGTAGGAAAGCAAAAAGTGGGTTTGCTTTTGCTTGCTTGGACGGTCGTGAAACAAACATGTGATAAAGAGTATTTATCACATGTTGCAGAGACGCCTGCTTTGGCTAGTCTGAAGCCTGAAATGGCCGGCATCCCCTCCCCGTACGCGCCCAGCAACACCGCCATCGCGGAAGTGGTGACCGATCTTGCGTTGGCGCTGCGGGGTCCGGGCGTAAACGTCGATCGGGAGATGCTCGAGGCTTATGTCACGGCAGCTGCGCCGAATTCAATCCGCGCGCTGCGCCAGGATGTTGAAGCGTTCGATCTATGGTGTCGGCGCGAGAATTATTCGACCTTTCCCGCCACGCCGAAACAGGTCGCGAATTGGTTGAAGCATCGCGCCGCCGAAGGTGGTGCACCCGCCTCGCTAGTGCGCTACAAGGCATCGCTCGCCAAGGCTCATAGACTACTCGGGCTCGCAGACCCGACCAAACATGAGCTGTGCCGCCTCGCGATTGCATCGCATCGGCGCGTGGTTGGTTCGAAGCAGAAGCAGGCGCGACCGCTTCGGTTCCGCGGCGCGGTCAAGGATCCGGTGCAAGATACGCCGCGCGGCATACATATCCGCGCGATCTTGGAAGCTTGCGACGACACGCCAACCGGGCTGCGGAATCGCGCGCTGCTCTCGACCGCCTATGATACGGGGCTTCGCGCCAGCGAACTGGTTGTAGTCGAGGTCGCCGACCTGCTGGAGGCGCTCGATCCCGAGGCCCGGCTGCTGGCAATCGATCGCCATAAGGGCGACCAGGAGGGAGAAGGCGCCACCGCCTATTTATCACCGCGCAGCGTCAAGGCGATCGACGCCTGGCTCAAAGCAGCGGACATCGAGGACGGGCCGATCTTCAGGCGGGTGATTGTGCGACGCTATGCCGCACGACCTGCGCGAAAACCGATGAAGCCCTCGCAGCTATCAGGGCGCGCTCTTTGGGACCCGCGCAAGTTCGTCGGGCGCGACGCGGTGGCAGCACGGGTTGAGCATCAGGTTGGCGAAAAGGCCCTGCATCCGGGATCGATCACACCGATTCTTCGCAAGATGATCTCGGAGGCAATCGATGTGGGCGCGTTCGGCGATCTCGACAAGGAGCAGGCTGGTCAGCTCGTGAACGGGTTCAGCGCGCATTCGACGCGGGTCGGGCTCAACCAGGACTTGTTCGCGGTGGGTGAGACGCTCGCTGGCATTATGGATGCGTTGCGCTGGAACTCGCCAAAGATGCCGCTCGCCTACAATCGCAATCTTGCGGCCGAAGAAGGCGCAGCAGGGCGTTTGCTTTCAAAGCTGGATTGACGCTCCTGCTAGGCGTGAACTCCGGCATGAACCGCGCCCTGCACGTTTTTGACATACTCGGCTTCGCCCTTCCCGATCCAATCAAGCGGCGAGCCTCTGCCCAAACCTCGCGGGTACCCATGGTTCATCCAGCAGGCAGCCTTTGTTTCGTCCTCGGCGAGCCAGATCGCACGGTTGTAAACATCGAGCAGCGGCTGCAAACGATCCTGCGTCGATCCTGACAGCTTGTTTTGATTGAGTTCTGCCGTCGTCACACCGATCACCTCGGCCAGGCGCGCCCTTGAGATCATAAGACTCTCAGCAAAACGTGCGATGTCGGCGCCGGTCTCTGGCATAGTCCACTTGGGCTTGAAATTGGTCGCTTCGCTCATGGTTCACACCTTGTGCTTCGTGTGGAGAACTGCGGTCTCATTACACTATTGATAAGGCAGTTTGCCTCCCCGTCATTCACAAGGTAGCATTACGCTATGCGGATTAATTCTGACAAGTCGCTAGCCGTCGCGCGCCAGACCTTCGAGCGGTTTGGCCGTAGCTGGACCGAAGTTCGCAAACATGCCGTTAGACGAGATGGTGTGCTAGTCGTCGACAGCTCGAAGGCACCGCCACAGACATGACGCGAAAGTCTGGAATGAGGGTGGGAAGAGGACAGTCTGCTTTCGAGCATCAATATTGCCAAGCGGACACAACCGAGCAATTCTCTCTTTCATGGAAAGCGTAGCAACAAAACGGTTCAAGCAACCAAAGATTGTCGTGATAAATGGTGTTAGCAGCGTCGGTAAAACGTCGGTGGCGAAGGCCATTCAAAATCATGCGAGGGGAGCTTTCCTTCATGTGCAAATGGATGATTTCCTCAGAATGCTTCCCCGCCGGGCTCTTGAAAGCCGTGAGGGGCTGGTTTTCGAGCGCATCGACAGTCAAACGATTGATGTTAAATTCGGCGATCTAATTGAGCGCGCCTTAGCTGGTATGCGCAGCGCCGTCGCTTCAATGGCCGAATGCGGCAACAACATGGTGATTGATGATGTTTTTCTCGCCGACGAAGACGTTCACTACCGCAGACTGCTTAGCCGATTTGAGTATCGACTGGTTGGGCTTTTCGCGCCGCTGGAGATAGTGCAGGAGCGGGAACGTGTGCGCGGAGATCGAGATATCGGCTTGGCGAAAGGCCAATATGAACGGGTCCACACAGGACGGATTTATGACTTGAAGATGGACACTTCGCAGGCATCTCCGGACCAGATTGCATTAGAAATATGCGAGGCTTTTTCGCTTTAGCTGACCTAGAGTTTCTTCTGCTTTCGGGATATCAAAACACCCCCCGAAACGGCTGACTTTAGGGTCGTGAGCCGTCCGTCCGATCTTGGGAATCATCCAGACTAAGCTGACGGGCCGCCTACAGGTTGTGACCCTGCGCAAACGATGGTCTGCTTATAGGTGGGGAGCAGAACGTCCGCTATCGAGAGGCATCAAGGGGAAGCGGACGTTCAAGGCGCGAATAAGGTCGCCGTCGTTCTCGGTGCCGAAAGAGCTAAGGGCCTCGACCAAAGGCGCTCACGCTCCTAGTGCAGACGCGGCATTTCTGATGCTCGCTGTCGCTACCTGCCGCATGGAGCGCTCCCGTTCAGGGTCGAGGCCCCAATTCCCCATACTTCGGTTCCCCGCTGCTGCGACGTAAGCCTGCCACAGTGCAAACCGCATAGGAGCGACCTGCTTGTTTTCACGATAAGCATCCAAGAAGACGCGAGAACCCCAGTCGCCGTAAAGGTAACTTAGCTCCAGACACGCACAGGCGACGTCCGACAGGGGATCGCCAAGCGCTGCATCCTCCCAATCAATGATTCCGACAAGCTTCTCATTCTGCCAAATCAGGTTCTTTGGCCAATAGTCTCCGTGCAGCAGCACAGGCTCGCCCGAAAAGGCGCTGAATTCCATTCGAGCGACATGGTCTCGCAGTCGGTGCCACTCGGCCTCCGGAGGAAGGAAGTCGAGTAATTCGGGTCGCGGGTCCGATCTTGACGGCAACGCTGGCAATGTGTCGGTCCTGCTGCCGTGAATGGCCACCAGCTGCTCTGCCATGACCCGAATATGCTTTTCGACGGCCGAAGCGGGAATATCGGTCGATCCCTCAATGTAGCGCAGCAAGGTGAAGGGGTGTCGATCAGCGCCATCGGCATTACCCCATGCGATCGGCTCAGGCACTGCCAAACCCAAGCTGTATAACGAGCGCAGCAATTCAAATTCAAGAGCGGCCGGATGTCCGCAGTGGCTCGCTCCGTGCTCGCGCAAGACAAGCCTTGTCATTGCACTGGTCTCAAGTTGAACGTCGAGCAAGGTAACATTCGCTGAAACACCGCCTTCCAACTTCTCATGCTGTCGCAGTTTCGCACCAGGAAAGTACATGGCGAGAAGGCTGTTTAGGTGTTCGTCCATCATGCGCTGCTATACCAAGAGCTGGTGCGTCATGCTATCAACGGGTGATGGTAATCGCGTTCACCTTCGTAGGTCGAGACGACATCGATCAGTTCAGAAGCGTCGCGGAAGACGTGTTCGACTCAGATTTGTCCGCTGATGCCCTGGAATCGTTCTTGACCAATGAAAGCAACCACATGGTGATAGCTAGAGCCAGCGATACGATCGTGGGCTTCGTTTCGGCGGTGGACTACATCCACCCTGATAAGCCTCGCGAGATGTGGATAAACGAAGTCGGCGTAGCCAAAGCGTGGCGTGGACAGCAGATTGCCAAAAAACTGGTGTCGAAAATGCTTGATTATGGCCGCACGATCGGATGCACGGAGGCATGGGTCCTTGCAGACCCCGACAATGTAGCTGCCAACTCGCTATATCGCGCGGTAGCCGCAAAGCACGACCCTGAACCAACGACCGCTGTTATGCACACTTTCAAGCTGATCTAACGACCGATTTTGGGGTCGGTAGCTGTCAGTCAGCTCCTGGCCCGTCGCTTGCTCGGCCAATTAGTCGCGAAGTGGGTGGAAAGCGGACGATCCGCTATCAGGGAGTTGTGGATGAAAACGGTCATTCCGGAGCTTACCCCCCTTCTGCGCGAGGGATTTGTACGCAAGTGCTCGAACCCAAAGTCGAATTTAGAAGGAGTTGGTCTTTTGAGTGTCAGAGATATCTCGCTCACTGAACGTCCGGACCTTTTGACTGAGCGCTTGGTGCTACGGCGGCCCGAACTCGGTGATGTCGAAGCTATAGTGAGCATCGTAGGGGATTGGGATGTAGCTCGCCGTCTGGCGCGGGTGCCTTACCCCTATGGAACAGATGACGCGCATTTCTTCCTTGATGAGGTTGTTCCGAGCGAGTGGGTCTGGGCCATCACCTTGATCGGGGACGATACTCTTATCGGCGCGGTCGGGTTAACCCCGGAAGAGGACAGGAACTCGGCAGAACTCGGATATTGGTTGTCGCCTGCTCATGCCGGAAAGGGGATCGCGACGGAGGCTGCCACGGAGGTCGTCCGGTTTGGCTTCGAGAGCCTTCGCCTGCCTCTTGTCACGTCCGGCTATTTTGAAGACAACCCGGCCTCAGGCCGCGTGCTTCGCAAGCTGGGTTTCATCGAGACCGGGCCGGGCGAACGTTCGAGCATGGCCGCTGGAAGCACTGTCCCATCGGTCGAGATGGAATTGCCGCGGTCGAACTGGCTCGAATGACCTCGGCCATTCTCCAACATCACCGAGCGATCGACGCTGCTCTCGTCCAGATCATGAATGTTGGTGCGCAGCACGCCTCCCGGACGCGCCAAGGCGAAGGGCGATAAACGCCGCCCAGACTAGGACACAAATCCATCCGAACAGATCGCCGACAGAAGCGTAGGTTGTCTGCGCGGCCAAGGGTATTGGTACTTCGCTTTGCAGGATACCCAAGGCAGCATTACTCCGCCGTTCGCTCAGCACCCTACCAAAACGATCGCTTACAAAGCTGATCCCACCACCCCGTGCCGCGCGAGCTATCGAAAATCCGCTCTCGACGCCCCGCAATACCGTCATTCGAGAGGTGAGCCAGTCATCGACCTCGAAATCGTTGGCCGGCACCAGCATGAGCTGAGATCCTTGCTGCGCATATTCGCGGCCGAGCGTGGGGAAATGCATGTCTTTGCATATCGCGATCCCCGTTCTCGCGCTCCCGACCTGGGTGACAAGCGGGTCGGAGCCCGCGGTCAGCTCGCTCTCGATTCCCGGAATAAGGTGCTGCTTTACATACCAATGAAAGCGGCCGTCCGGATGCGCGATCAAAGCTCTTCCTGTGACCCTATCCGCTTCCTCGACGGACATGCCCACTACGATCGTCGAGCCCGTCGCGGAGGCTTTTTCAGCCAGCTCCCGCGCGGCAATTTCAGCTTGCGCCTCGGGCAAATCGAGCACTGACTCAGGCAGAACCACTATCGACCCCGAATTTGCCGAACGTTCAATGGCGTCGCCATAAACGCCCAGAAACCCAACCAAATTGGTCTGGCGCCTGTCGGCGCTATCCGTCGAAATAAGGGCGATGTTGGGGTGCGATGCGCGATCCGCTTCGCCGAGGCGGATAAAGCCGAATGCCAATATCGCACCGATCACGGTGATCGCGGCAATGCTGGCAACAAGCTTTTCACGGCGATCCGTTTCGAACTCCGTCCCGAGCAGCAGACCTAAAAGGCTACCGCTCAGCAATACAACGAAAGCAATTGCGGGAACGCCGCCAAGGCTTGCCACCTGGATGACAGGCAGGACATTCATCTGGCTGTAGGCAATACTTCCGGCACTTCCGTGGGGCGAAAAGTGGATCAGCAGCGTCTCGATTGCTGCCCAGACGACGGGGACGGAAAGGAGTGCGAGGGAGAACTGACGTTTCTCTGCGAACCCAACCGCGAGGCGTATCGCGCTCGACCATGCCAGCGCGACAAGAAAAAGGATCAGGAGCGCAGAGAACCAACTGCCTACCGTCAGGTGATAGGCGAAACTGCTGATCCCGCCGAGCGCTCCCGCTAGCAGGGTAATCCACCGTCGATGCGATGCTGGGACACGCAAGGTTGCAAACAGTAGCGGCGCGGGAGCAAGCCAGGCAGCCCACCAGAGTGGGTGCATGGCATAGCTCATCGATAGCAACAGTCCGGAAAGAGCCGCGAGAGCGTAGGCCGTCACAGTTTTGTGCCCGAAACTCAAATTCCGCCCCCCAGATCAGTCGGATCTTCTTCTCGCATTACAGCGTGCTCCGGCGATGACGCAATCAACCGCCAAAGGTCTACGCACGATTTCACAACCCCTGCCATTTGTTCTTGCACTACGCTTGCTTGATTTGTCACGATCCAGATTAACGAAGCAGAGGGGCGGATAGAGAATGAAGCGACGATACAAATTCGGCATCGGATGCCTGAGCGTCATCTCGGTTCTAATCGCGATAAATGCCTATCTTTGGTTCACGCGAGAGCCAACACCAATCGTCATTGCAGAAGCAGGCGCAGGTGGAGATCGGGTCACCATCAACGGATTTCCAGCCAATTTCTACCGTGGGGCAGGTGAAGGGCCTCGGCCTGCAATCCTGTTGCTCGGAGGATCCGAGGGCGGCTTGCGGGAATATCGCAATGTCTTTGCGCGGCAGTTGGCGCGGGAGGGTTACTCAGTTCTGTATCAAGCCTATTACTCAACAACGGATGACAACAAGTCATTCAACATGGTTCCGCTTGAAACCTTTGATGCGTCGCTCGATTGGCTTGAAACCAATCCGGATATTCGAGCCGGACCGGTCGGTATAATCGGGCACTCCAAGGGTGCAGAAGCGGCTTTGCTAGTAGCCTCGAAAGATGACCGTATCGGGGCCGTCATTGCAGCTATGCCTAGCGACGTGGTCTGGCAGGGCTTCGACTTCGACAGCATAGACATGTCGCAGTTCAGCTCCTCGTTCGCAGAGGGAGGAGAGCCTGTCGCTTATCTGCCTTACGCCACATTGGGCTGGCATGAGTATTTTACCGCAGACGAGCCTCGGCTTGAGATATTCAAGCTTAGTAGAGGCTTGGCGGACGAGTATCCGTCAGCATTCATAGAAGTCGAAGAGGTTGCGGGGCCAATCCTGCTGATTTGCGGCAAAGACGATACACTTTGGCCGGGCTGCCGAATGGCCGAAGCACTGGCGCGCCGATCCACTTCTAACTCAGGTCCGGCCACTGAGGTATTAGCCTACGACAATGCTGGTCACTGGGCTTTCGGTCCAGCAGAGAATATTTCAGAAGGTGACGCTAAATTCTTGGGGCGCATGGGCGCGGATGAAAAAGGCGATATTGCTGCACGCAAGGATCAGTGGTCTCGAATACTCCGATTTCTAAGCTCAACAGTCGGTGACGGCGCTCCAGATCCATCTTCTGAGATTAACGATGAGTGACGTCCGTTTTCAGGCGAGTCCCATGGTCCGCGCTACGTCCAATATTAGGGTCGGTAGCGGACATGTGCGCTGACAAGGCTCCAAATCGAAAAGAGATTTCTGCCTCATAGCGGCCTCATCTCATGCTAGCCTATGTCGCATGAGCTTCATCCAACTCGAACGTGAACCCGGAATCCATTATCTGGCCTCCCATAAGAACTTCCGTGCCTCGCCAACATTCGAGAACCTTACCGAAGCCAGCTGCGCAATTCGCACCATCACTGCCGCGGGCGACTTAGAGACGACGCTACACGTTCCGCTTTCGGATTTTGCCATGTTCCCGGTAGGCTCGGTCTTCGGGCAGAACAACGCGGCGATAGTGCGCAATCGCGGTCGCAGACGAACTCGCAAGGCAGTTGTCTTGGGCGATCAGTTTGAGACTTGGAATTTCGAGCGTCATACGCGGATAAAGGCGAAGAAACTACGCGGTCCGTACGACCTGACCCTCCGGCAGACAGAAAAGGTCTTCATCGATCAAATTGCCGATGAGCGCCCGCTTGGATTTGCTCACGGGGAGCAATTCCGCTTCATCTGTTCCGGGGTTAGCTTCCTTCTCGATACGCTCTCGCTCAGATCGATCACATCGCAAAAAAGCCTTGCAAGCATGTTCGTCGACGAATCCGAGACCGGCATCGACACGAACGGCACTTACGTCATCACACCGCTTCGTCCGTTTCAGAACGCCACAGCAACGCTGCAGATCGCCCTTCTGCTCACCAATCCGGATCTTGCCGATTACGTCCGCTTTTTCTTCAGGCGCTTGGGCTCAGCCTTGCGCGGAGAACCCGTCGAGACTTCTCGGGCGCTCACCTTTCAGGATCCGATGGATTGTACAATCGAGACCGAACCCATCTCGATTGCGTCGGCGGATGGCGACAGGGTGGTCGACTATTGCGACCGGATCGTCGCCGATCATCGTAAACCCGCCTTCAAGGACATCGTCGTGCGCATTCGAAACACGCTGGCTGACGAACAAATCGAATTGATAGAGCAGCTGAGGACCGAGAAGGAAAAAGAGCAGCTGCGGGTCGCATCGACCACCAAGGTAAAACGCTATCCGGCGGACAAACGCACCGTCCGCCTCGACCGGATGGATGGCGACTTCGGACGGCTGTTCCCTGAGTTCGCCAAGCTCAATTTGCGCTTCGACCGGGAGACGGTCGGGACCGGCGAGAGCCCTAGCCGGAGCTCGGCGACCACCAAGGAAAGCACCCGGCCCGACTTTGTCAGCCCGCTTGCATCGTCCACCCCGCCCGAGCCCGGTGGCACCGTTCCGCAACTCAAGAGCGGTCCTGTGGAAACGGTCGTCTTCGAACGACCCAGCGTATCGACAAGATTTCTCGCGCCGAGTGACGACCCTGGTCTCGAGCCGCTGATCATCAGGCTCGACGAGATGCCGCTTCTTTTGCGCGAGTTCTATCTCGCAGGTTATTACATGGAGAATCATCGCTCGGCCTCAAGCCTGCCTGATTTCGCGACGGGGCGCGGCGAGGAAGTCCTCTATCGGCTCCCATCTGCCTGGGGCGGTTTCGCGGCTCCCAATAGCAAGGGTCTCGATCGCTTCGCCGCCGCTTTCCCGCTCGCCTTCGACCACGGCACCGTCTGGGCCATCGAAATCATGAGAAACGATGCGAAGGAAGCCTTCGCCATGGGACTTGTCGCGCAGCGCGACCGAGACGACGGTCTCAGTTTCCTTGGCCGCGCTCTTCGCAGCGTCTGCGAGCGTGTCGGGCGGCGGCGCGGGGGCGATGTGTCAGGTACTTTTCCGCGCGCCGATTTCCTCGACACCGCTATCGACACGGTCGTGCACAAAAAGACGGTGTGGGACGCCAAGACGCTATCTCAAATCATTCCCGCACGAGCCGAACTGCTGCTTTCGCCCGAGCGCAACTTCTAGCGCGCATTCGAAGAGCCAGGTCGTAGATAGGTGTCGAGCGCGTCTCGGAGAGCGAATGGTGTTTGCATGCCCGTTTCTTCCGGCACGATCCAGCTCGCCCATGCACGCGCTTCACCGCACAGGCCGACAAGCCCGAACGGCCATCCTCTAAGTAAACGCTCCACGCCGCGCATCGCATCATGCGCCGAACTAGTGGTCATCGACCGAATGCTGGGTGTTTTCGCCCTATACTCCAGTTCAAGTTTGCCGATCGACGGCTGCAAAGCATCTCGGACGCGGCTGCCCCAACCTCGCGATACGATCGCTCGGAAAAGCGCCAGCTGCATGGCGAAGAAGGCGACCGGATGTGTGCCGTGCAGATACGGCCAGGCAACAGCCCGCCCGTCGAGCACCGCCTCATTATGCGCCTGGAGTGTGAGAACGTTTGGATCAGCGGTCGGCGCTTCGGGTGTCGTTAGAGCAAGACCGCAGCCGTCGCAATGTCGCATGCCGCCTCTATGGGGCTGGTAGGGCGCACCGCAGCCGGGGCATCCATCCAGCAACACCCGCCCGTGCCGTGTACACGTTGGAAACAGCCGCAAGCGCCAGGTCAATGGAAGATAGGCCGTCTCTTCGGCCAGACAGTGCGGGCAGAAAGCCTGGCCGTGCGCCTTCCGAATACGGTGGCGCACGCCGAGCGGAACGATCATGAAGGATTGGTTAGCGCCCGAAATGCTCTCGGCCAGCACGCCCTCATATGCGCCGAGAGAAGTACGCCTCGCCCGTTCGAGCGTTACTCCCGTCTTCACCGCCAGAGCTTCGAAAAGCTCTGGCGGTGCGACAAGGTCGCCATCCCTGGTCCAGAACTCGAGCCCGGGCACGAGTTCCTTCATCAGCGAATGGTGCTTGGTGCCCTTCACCTCGGCAATGCGGATCAACCATGAGGTGATCGATTCCCGAGGCAGAGGGCGAGGACGGATATGCCAATAGCTCACGCTGGCTCCCATTCCTTGTCCGCCTTTAGCTGAAGACGGTTCACGACGTCTTCGCTGCGCTCGGACAGCGGCACCCATTCCATCGCCTCAAGCGTTTTGGCGTCAATCACCTCGCGGCCCGTCTGGATCGCCGTGCGAGCCGCAAGCAGCATGACGCGGCGAATATGGCCGATGACATGATCCCCCATCTCAAGGATTGTCTCGACGAGCGCAGGATCGGCGACGATGTGCGAAACCTTGCGCAGCGGCAGCCGTACTTCGAGGTTATGTATGAGCACATTGGCCTCATCCCCACGTTCCCACGGCGGCAGGACGAGCTGCTCGAACCGGCGCTGCAATTGCGGGTCGTCGTTCAAGATATCGATGCCTGCCGGTGTACCGAACAACGCGACGCCGCACCCGGTATCCTCACCGATCGACTTGATCATGTTCTTGAGCGCCTCGCGATTGCGCGAGGTACCGTTGGCGAGGTCCTGGAACTCGTCGATGATAAGCAGCTTGGTTTGCATCGCCCTTAAAACCGCATAGGCCATTGAGGTCAGATGCGACGTCGACCACCTGAGGTTGAAGGGCTCGCCGACATAGCGCAGGATCCGGATGGCGAACTCGCGCACCGAAGCTTCGCCCGGCATCGAAATCCGAACCACATCAGCACGATCGGCATCGCCGAGAATATTTGTCTGGATCGGATGCAGCGAGGCGAAGTGTTTCGAGATCGTGCTCTTGCCGTTGAAGCTGCGCCCGAACACAGCAATGCTGTGTTCGTACGGCTCGGGCATGTTGAGGATCGCCGCAAGGCGCTCCTCAAGCTCCATCATGCGCGGATGGTGGATGGTCAGCGGCTCGTTGAGGAAAGCGAGCCGGGTCGCTGCATCCTCAAGGCGCAGTTCGTCGATCGGTGTGGTGGTGTTGGTCTGGGTCATTTTACGGCTCCGGAACTGGGAAGAATGGTGATGGTGGCGGGGTCGATTTTCACGACCGGCGCCGGGGGAAGCGGCGATGCTTCAGGAGCGGGCAACCGGTGCTGGCCACGCCCGCGCTTCTCAGCCTGCTGCGCGACCTTGCGCTGCTTGGCCCGCTCGAGCTTGGACGTCGGTTTGGCGACCTTGCGGCGGCGCCTGGCCTCCGCACGCTCCTTCTCGATCAGACCGAGAATGCCCGTTGCCGTGACCTGGCCACGCTTCTTGAGCTTAGCCTTGAGTGAGGCGCGCGCCTTTTCCCACTCGGCAACGGTAATCTCCTTGCCCTCGGTCAAAGCATCGCGGAGTTCGATGTAGCGCCCGTTACGCGGGTCCTCGACGAAGGCGCGGCTCACATCGGAAGGATCGCGCTTGACGTTGAAGAAGGTGCCCTTGGCCACGTTCAGGAGAGGCTGCAGCTCGCGCGCAGTGTAGCTGCAATAGCTTACCCGCAGCCCATATTTCTCCAGCTTGCGCCGCTCGGTCTTGAGAAAATCGAGGTAGAAGCCCTGCGGATCGTCAACCCTCCGGGGATCGCCGTACTGCGCGACGCCGAGATTCCACTTCTCGGCCGGCGTCATTGCCAAAGCGGGATGGACGCGATGGGGATACTCGCACACGAAGAACCGGACCATCGCTTCCAGATACTGCTTGAGCGTCAGTTCCGCGGTCTTGGTTGGATCGATCCGGTCCTTCTCCCGCCGCGTCTTGCTGAAAAGGGTATTGCCCGGCAGCTTGCGGGTCTCCTTCATCGCCGTTCCAATGAGCCGCTCGATGACGCCGCCATGATGCGGCTGCGAACGGTGCGACAGGTCGATGCGCCACTTCTCGCACCCGCGATGAAACGACTTCGAGGTAAAATCGCAGCCGCGATCGACGAAAACGGCCGACGGGATGCCGTACCAGGGCCAGTCCAACCCGAGAATCCCCATGGCCTGAAGCCAACCGTCCTTGGGAAGGCACGCGATTGCCATCGCCTCGGCGAGTTCCTCGACTCTCGGGTAGCCGAATGTCACATGGATGCCGAGCGGAACGCGCGAGAACTCGTCCACCACCATCGTGAAGGTCGGCCTGCCGAGCGAAATCCAGAGTTCCTCCGAAATGACATGCAGATCGGCATAGGTATGATCGATCTGGATCCGATCGAGCGGATAGGTGCAAGGCGGGGTCGAACCCTTGTTGCGATCGTACTTGTCGGCAGCAGCCTGAGCGCCGTGCTTATGAGCATAGCGCACCCGCTCGTCGAGCGCCTCCCACCGCCGCCGGATCGTCCGCTCGGAGGGAGCCTCGAGACCGGCTTTGGTGCACGCCTTCTGGACGTTCTCGATATAGACCGTGACCGGCTGACCCTTATAGCGCTTCTGCCTCAGGAACTTCTTGAGCTCGGTTTCGGCAACCTCCTCAACCGCCGGATCGAGCTTGGAATGCCAGATCCGCTTGGCCGGAGGCTTGAACAGCGCCATAGCGTGCCCTGCCGCCTCGTAATCCGTGAGCTTGCGGTAAAACTTGGCCGGCGACCAACCGAGCATGCCGGCAGCCTTCTCGGCGTTTTCGCGGGTGCGCTCGCCATTGCGGAAGGTATCGATAACGCAGGCCTCGAAGCGGATCTGCTTCCAGTCGGCCTCGCTGATATCGTCAAGCGAGAGCTTCTGACCGGCACCCTGGCGCGCAACCGTGTTGATGCTGGCCGCCGTCGAAACGACGTTCTTCTTGGTATTGGACATTTGTACGTACTCCATCTTTGAGAAATTGGAGCACGAACCGGAAAGCCGCGCGGCATCCTCGCCAGACGCGAGCGTTCGCGCTTGACTTGGGGCGGCTTTTCGGAGACAACGAAAGTGTTGAGGGATCTCGTATCCCGAAAAGGCCTGGTTCTTCGGAGCCAGGCTTTTTCCGTTTCGTGCTTGGTGAATTTAGACTTCAGGCACTCGTTTCCTAGATAGACACCTCCTTATCGATCGCGCGCAGCCATTCGGCCACGTCCTCTGTAAAAGCGAATGTTCCGCTCCGGCCCGGAAGTTTGAAGACGCGCACGCCCACACCTCCGCGCGCCTTGGCTTTGCGAAACGCGGCCGCGCTGGGAAATCCCAACGCCTTCCAGAGCGCTGTGCCCGTCAGAAACGGACCCGATCCATCGAGCAGTGCATCTGCCAGCTGGGTCCCGGACACCTTCGACGCCATAGTATCGCTGTTCCTTTTTTTAAGCCGGATATTCGCCGATTGGCGTGCATGTCACGGGCGCTACGCTTGTCCAAGCGACGTTTATCGGGCCAAAATCGTCGCTTGACTTGGCCGCGAATCGGAAAGCGATGGGGAACACGAAGAAGGCGCGAACCGAATGGACCCTGACCAAATGGGTCATGGCCTGCGTCGATTTCCGCGCGACACCAGAGGATGCCGAGTGGATCAAGACCGATCTCAACTGCAGCAAGGATAGTCTTCGGCATTATCGCAAAGGCGAACGCCGCATCCGGGCCGACGTTGAGGGGTCCGTTCTCGATCGTCTGGAGACGCGCTTTCCGGGAACGGCCGCGATGCTGCGCGATCCCATGGCACAGATTCTTATACGGCGAGACCTCCCGGATGGAGCGCTTCGGCACACGATCAGGCAGCTGCCTGACCCGTATCGTACGCTACTTCTGGCGCTCGGTTACGGAGCAGATCGAAGCGAGATCGACCCCCATGTGAAGCTCGAAGCCGTGTTAGACTATTTGCTTTAGGCAACGTCGCTCGACACTCTCCAGACGATCGTCTTCATGCTCGCTTGGTGCGACGATATTGGCGACACGGTTTCGTGGACCACAATCTGCGAAAGGTACCGCGCAGCGCTGCCGAACATGATCTTCGAGGGAATACCCGAGCATCACTTTGCGCTGCTCGACGCGATCGACGAATACGCCCGAGCCATCGAGTTCAAGCACGGGCGACGCGTGAGTACGAAGAGCAACTGGCGGACGGCCGTCGCGAAAGCAAAGAAGATCCGCAAGGAAGGCGGGATAGCGATACAGGAGCATTGGGAGGAGATTCCCAAGGTTTTTGCGCTCCATATGGAACCGAAGGCAGACGAAGACCCTGGCTAACTTGTTGCATTAGTCAGGAGCTGCTTCGATCTCAGCGCACGAAGACCCTTCTGCGCGGCCCAAGGTCCAAGATGGTGTCGTCGCTCCACTCGTCGGCAATATCGAACCAGAGCTTGTCCGCTGCACACAGATGCAACACCGTCGAGATGATCTCACCTCTCGCAAAACCGAACCTCTCACCGTGGAAGATCGTCGATCCCAGTGTCGCAGGAAATTCGCCGAGCCAGCCCGACAGGATCAGATCGACCAGATTGCCATCGGGCTCATAAGAGGCACGGTCGGTGATCGCCTTTGCATTCGCCAAGCCTTTGGCGGCGATCGTGTCGTCGGTCGCTAGAAGAAAAGAGCAATCGGTCTGCTCGCGGCACCAGCGCATCATGGCGATATGGGCTCGTCCGGGAACCGAGGCACCGCCTGCCTCCACGAGGCGGTCAGCCTCTCGTCGTTCCTTGACCTCGACAATGTAGCGATAACGACGCCCTTCCCGATCATTGATCTCCACGAGATAATCGGGAGTGTATGTCCGCGTCTGTTCGTCTACGAGATCCGTGAACTCTATCGAGAAAGGCTCCCATGCGATGTGCTTCACCTCGTTCGCGAAATCGCACAGTTGGACGAATCCACGCTCGATCGATGACTGGAACGCGACCTTTTTCCCGGTTTTTCGGAGGCGATAAAGGCCAGTTTCCGCACTCACCCGAGCGGGAATTTCGCTTTTGTGCGAGGAGGTTAAGCGGACGTGGTCAACTAGTCTCATCGACTATGTCCACGCCAATTTGGGCAGGCAAGGATTGCCACCCAGTCTCAAAACTGGGCCGATATCGGGGTGAAAAACACCCAAGTGAGTCGCATATGTTGAGGAAATTATCATCTGGCTCGTGCCGGAAGCCGAAGGATATCCCCATACGATCGTCGATGAGGACGTCGAAATCTGGGGCGTGGTCGTCGGCCTCGCACGGCGATACCGATGAGCGCGCCGATTGCCTTATGTGATTGTAATTCCTTCTATGTTTCGGCGGAACGCGTCATGGATCTATCTCTTCGAGGCGTCCCGACCATCGTCAGCTCCAACAACGACGGCAATGCAATAGCCCGCTCAGCGGAAGCCAAGGCTTTGGGCGTGAAGATGGGCGATCCAATCTTCAAGATTCGCGACTTGATCGAGAAGCACGGCATCGCGGTCCGGTCGAGCAATTATACCCTCTACGCAGACATGCAGCGCCGGGTAATCGCTGCCACCGAACCGTACTGTCGCGACTATGAGATATATTCGATCGACGAAAACTTTATTTCATTACAAGGATTTGAGCATCTCGATCTCGTCGACCATTGCCAGAAGCTACGCGCCAACATCCTGCAGTGGACCACGATCCCGACCTGCGTCGGCATCGGGCCGACCAAGACGCTTGCCAAGCTCGCCAACGCGGCCGCGAAAAAGAACCCGATCTTCGACGGTGTGGCGGACCTCAGCGACGAACATATTCGTCGCTACGTCATGGATCGGTTTGAAGTCGCGGATGTGTGGGGTGTGGGATCGGCGACAGCGCGGACATTGCAGACGCTGGGGATCGAGACGGCGGGGCAGCTGCGGGACATGCAGTTGAAGCAGGCGAGGGGCATCGGCACCGTTGTGCTGGAACGCTTGGTCGCGGAGTTGAACGGCGTGCCGGCGGATGCGGTCGAGGTGATCGCGCCGCGGCGCAAGGGAATGGCGGTGACGCGCTCGTTCGGCCGCCCGATCGCCACCAAGCACGAGCTGATGGGCGCCGTGACCCAGTTCGCCATGCGCGCCGGCGAGAAGCTGCGCCAGCACGGTCTGGTCGCCGGCAGGCTGACAGCATTCTTCCACACCAACAGGTTCAAGCCCGAGCGGCCGCAATATAGCGCGGGAAAGGCGGTAACGCTCCATCCCATGACCAGCGACAGCTTCGAGCTCATCTCGGCCGCGCGCCGGGCGGTAGAGCGGTGCTGGCGAGACGGCTATGGCTTCACCAAGGCGGGTGTGATGCTCGAGCAGCTGGACGATGCTGCGCTGCGACCGCGCACGCTGTTCGAGGACGAAGACGGCAGGGCCAAGCGCGAGCGGTTGATGGAAGCGATCGATGCAGTAAATGGGCGCTATGGAAAGATGACGATCGTGCCGGCGGCACAAGGGTTCAAGCGGCCGTGGAAGATGCGCGCAGAGAACCTTTCCCCGGCATGGACGACGCGGATCGAGGATCTGCCGATCGTCGCAGCGAAGGGCTAGGCGATGTGCAATCTCTACCGGATGACGAAAGCGCAAGCGGAAGTGGCGAAACTGTTCGAGGTCAGCGCGCCATCGTCCCTCAATACGGCAGAAGAGATCTACCCGGGCTATCCCGGCATGGTCGTGGCGGGCGATACCTTGCGCTCGATGGTCTGGGGCTTTCCACTGATTCTCAAGAGCAAGAAGACCGGAGAGCCGCTCAAACCAAAGCCCGTCAACAACACGCGCACCGACAAGCTCGACAGCTATATGTGGCGCTACAGTTTCCAGGACCGGCGATGCCTCATCCCGCTGACGGCTTGGGCCGAGGCGGAAGGTCCGAAGGGCAAGATGACGCGGACCTGGCTATCCCTGCCCGATGCGGAGCTGTTCGCGGTTGCCGGTATCTGGCGGGAAAGCGAGGAATGGGGCGAATGCTACTCGATGGTGATGCGACGCCGCCGGCGAGGCAGCGGACGTTCATGATCGGATGCCCGTCATTCTGAACGGCGAGCAGCGGGCTGTCTGGCAAACCGGATCGCAGGACGAAGCGAAAGCACTTTGCCGCGGATATGAGGGTGCCCTGGTGATCGAGCGAACCGATCAGTTGTGGAACAGGCGATCCGGATGAGACTGCTAGGTCAACCGAAGTAACTCGAAAATAACGAACAATTCGAAAGCATTGCGAAACCAGTTTGCTTAATGGAAGACTGGTCGTGAAGCATGTTTCGAACGCACCCAATGAGCCGCGCTCTGGTGCGTTCGGTCTTTTATTAAGGAGACTCCCTTTTCTCGGCCGCGCATCGACGGGGCGAACAGGACAGAGAGCCAAGCGGCGACGAGGTGCGAACCGGCCAAATTCAAGGACGGGGTCCCGATACCGCGCCGAGAGTTCGAGCAGTATTTCGATCAGGCCGGGCTCGAGTTGCTGAAGGTGATGTGACAGTCGCTCAGCAAGAAGATCAGTCCCAGGGTAGAACGGTACCGGTCGCAAGCATGGCCCGACCGAGGTCGCGACCGTCCGCGAGGGTGCAGGATGCAACCACGCGATCATAGCTTCGGCCTTCATTGCGACAGCGCATGGGTGGGGCGGCAATCGTAATGTGACCGCTTTTCCATCGCCCTGTCCGGCGTCCGAGCAACTCGACCAGGGCATCTCTTGAAGCCTCTCCCGAGGCCCGAGGACATGGATGATGCGGCCGGCAGGTGCCATCGATCTCGCGCGCCGCTATCGATGAGATGCGGATCTTCGGACCTTCCTCGCACCAAATTGGGCCGTCACCGTCCCAAACTGCGATCGGTGTACAGATGAACGCGGCGGCCGCGACAAATCCCATCGTGATTTCCTTCGATCTTCCCCGCCAAACTAATGAAGTCCCGCGTTTGCCATTCCTACGGTGAGAGCTATGTTCATGCCAGTCAACGATGAGATTACGGTATGAATATGGGCGACTTGGTTAAGACCGTGGCGAAAGAAACCGATGTCTCGGAGGGCAAGGCGAAGGACATCGCAATCAGCATCTTCAACGCGATCGGAGATGCCGCTGCGAAAGGGGAGGACGTAGCGATCCCCCAATTCGGAAAGTTCACGGTAAAGGATCGCCCCGCGCGCGAAGGACGTAATCCCTCGACCGGTGAGAAGATGCAGATCAAGGCGTCTCGGGCCGTGTCGTTTAAGGCTGCAAAGGGTCTGAAGGACAAGATGTGATCGCATGGCTGGATTACTAATATTGGAGTGATTCAGAATATGTATTTTGCGTGATCGGCGAGATTGGTCATTGCCGGTTCCATGCCGCTGACCGACCTTGCCGCACGGTCCTCCATTCATCTTTACGCGATCGACCCCGCACGTAACTGCGATCGTCGCTATCAGATCGAGCGCAGTTCGGACCTATTCGGCGAGCAGATCATCGAGCTAAGCTGGGGGCGCGCCGGCCGCCGGGGACAAGGCAAACGATTATCCGCGCCTTCCGAGGAGGAAGCCATCCTTCTGGTGCGAAGAGTGCCAAACGCAACACGGCAACGGATCGGATCGGCACCGCTTATCGGCCACAGGCACGTATCCACAATCTATCTTCTCAGAATGATAATAAGAATTATGTAAATACCAGTACCACTGGTGTCTATGTCCACTGTGTCCACTAGGTATCAGAAATCATTAGACAATGCTCCAACTTCGATCGATACTGGCACCAGTGTCCAGTATGCTAATTCTCACGCCCGTTCGAGCTGCCCGGATCGTGATGCCAAATGGCGAACGGACATGGACCGTACTGGATGTGGAAGGTGACGTTGTCGACAGCATAAGGCAATGGATCATTCACCTGGAGGAAACCAACGCTTCACCTAACACCACAACCGCATACCTCCGGCACGTGGTCGATTTTGCCAATTACCTCGGGGTCAACGATGCAAGCCTGCATCATCCTACAGTTGCACTCTATGACCGATTCTTAGCTTGGCGTAGCTCAAGCCGAAAGGGAGACCTGCCGAGCCCGAAGCTCATTCAACTGAACACCATGGGCGCAGAGAAGCTGTCCCCCTCGACCCGCAACCAGATTCACCTCGCCATCAAGTCCTTCTACCGGTTTCTTTTCGGATCTGATGGCTTTGAGATAGCCACTCGCGAAGTTTCAAAAACTTACGATGGGGATCGGACACGCAAAGGTTTCTTGGAGCATATCAATGTAAGGCGGCATGTCAGAAAGAAAGACCGCTATAGTTCTGGCGACTTGGGTAAAGTCCGTAAACGGGTCCTGGCAAAGAGCTTGAGCCCTGAAGAGGTCCTCAAGCTCATTGAGGCTAGCAGGCTGATTCGTGACGCCTTTCTAATCGTGCTTTTGTACAATACCGGGATGCGTATTGGTGAAGCGCTCGGCCTTCGCATCGGCGACATAGACCTCTCCGAAAAAGTGATTTGGATCATACCGCGGGACGACAACACCAACAGTGCGCGCGCGAAATCCCGTCAAACACGCGGCGTCCCAGTGCATGATTATGTCCTCAACATGTATATCGATTACCTAACAAGCGAGGAATACGAGCCCGCGTTTGAAGGCGGGTCGGAATATGTATTCGCGAACGTCAAGAAAGGGCGCTTGGGAGATGCAATGAGCTTGTCATATGTTCAGAAATTGAAGTCCCTTCTTATGAAGAGGAAAAACATTTCATTTCATTGGCACATGTTTCGACATAGTCATGCTTCTGAAGCGATAGCAGATGGCTATAGTATTTTGGAAGTGGCGGATCGACTTGGGCACGTAGACCCTCAAACGACCGCTCAATTCTATCAGCACCTATTCTCGTCCGAGATCCGAAAACTCTATCTAACGGGTCCTGAAAAAGTGCAGGAAAGGATTGAACAACTACGCGATGCAGAACTTGTAGGAAAGGATATTCGGTGGGCGTGAACTCGCTAGCAATTGTTGGCGGAACGCCAGACGATACTGAACGCTACAAACTTTGGCTTGAGGAAAATCTCAAGGCAATCTCCCCCTTGCTTTCAGCTCACGATACTTGGTCAAACGACCTTCTAAACGAGGCAGTCGGCGAGAGTTGGCTAAGTGAGACCTATGCGACGCTCAGGCTAAATAGCGAAAGCCCTATTCTGACTGCCGAGATAAAAACCTACCTTATCTCCGTAGTACTCGACAATCGAAAGGCGGAGCCTGCTTGGTTTCGCCGCAGGATCCCTGTAATTCAGTTTCTGACAGAGCGCGGACATCAGCTCCTCGCGAGCGCAGGCGCAGCTAGTCTTTCAGACATACCCCATCCACTATTCCAACCTCGCGCAGCAGGCGATGCTAGCAAATCCGTTCAACATAACGAAGATATCCTGACTGCATTCACCGATTGGTATGGTGAAAGGTATCCCAATCGAAGGCGGACCCAAACACGTGAGTACATTCGCGATGGGCAAACTGTTGTGGGAGAATATCGAGCGCCGGAAATTCAATTGATCGGCGAGGTTCATAAGATCCTTATTATCAACCGTGCCCTCATGGTTCCGGTGGCCAATCAAGATATTATACTTCTAAACCACTTGTACAGCGAAGAAGACACACGTTTCCGTGACCGGCAACGTCGAAGCGATGCATATGTCAGCTTTCTAGATTTCGAGGCCTGGCTGCGGCCGCTAATGAGAAGTTTCATTCTCGACAAAATCGAACATGGCGAACTCGCCTCAAGGACCGTCTCAGGGATGCGATCGCGATTGCATCTCTTTGCGTCCTTTCTGGCCGAGGAAGGCGTAAAATCACCTGACAAAGTCACTGAAGAGTTGATGGAACGATATGTTGCATGGGGGAACAGAAGGGGATCCGCGGGCAAGAATTGGTACACTGATATCGTACAACTCTTGAAGAGGGCCCCCACCCTTCTCCCAGAGCAATGGAAGCCAATCTCGCTAGATCCTCGCGCAACGAAGAAGATCAAATACAAGCAAGCGCCAGATGACCCTCGGAACCGGCTTTATGCCTCACGCGAGGGAGCAAATAGGGCCGCTCCTCCAGAAGCGCTAAGCACTATGGTTCAGCTGTTGGATGAACTGCCCGCGCCCATCCCCGCGGTATTCATGCTTGGCATATCGACTGGTGCGCGTGCTGAAGATCTTCACGCCATTCTTTTCGACTGTCTAGAAGAGGATCCGCATGACAGCAGGTTTATGCTGCTGACATTCTGGCAAAACAATGTCAGTAAGTGGAACACGAAGCCTCTTCTAAAAACTGACCCCGCCCACAAAGCCCTCATCGAGATGATTGAAGCTCAGCGAGAGCGGGTGAGGCAGAAGCATGGCGGAGATACGAAATACCTTTTCCCGACATTCTACGGGAAGATGGAATCGTTTCTCGGGCACCATTGGACTTTGCAGGAACTGAAGAAGCTCTGCTTGAAGCATAGCATCGTCGATGATGAAGGCCGACCGTTTGATTTTACTTGGCATCCTCTCCGGCACCATCGAGGAACCCAAATGGCCGCCGAGGGGCACGACATACTCAGCATCATGTTCGAGCTTGGACATGCCTCGCCGGACATGGCCACGATGTACGTGAATCGCCGACTGGACCTCAAGAAGAAGGCGCTTCTCCATAAGGGTGGCGGGAAATTCTACACCATCGAAAGCAGGGTCGACACTGCAATCGGCGACCTATTGGTGCGGAAAGAAACGATGGTCGCCACCCGTGTGTGCGGAGGTGCATGCACCCTCCCCGGCCAACTCGGCGAATGGTGTGACAAAGCTCACGCATGCCTCAGCTGTAAATTCTTCAGGGCTGACAGCGACGACGTCGATCATTTCAGATGCGAACGTTCAAGTCTCTACAGTGCGATCGAAGGCCTCGAGCACGAAGCTAAAGAATTCGAGGAACAAGGACAGACGCGAATGGCTGAGATCACTCGCAAACGGATTCAGCGGAACAAGGATGCAGCTCAAAGTACAGACAACATCATTCGTTCCATCGAGCAGGATGGTGAGTACCAAGGTAGTGTCATCAAATTCAAGCCAGCGGTTCCTTTGCAAGAGCAGCTTCTATGAGCGATCAGACTCGGATCGCCAAACTCGCCGAGGCTCGCGAAAAGAGAAGCGAGGAAAAGCGAGCGTTAGTGGAAGATGCCATTCTTCGCTTAAGCGAAACGAAACAGCCAATTACGTTTGTTTCTGTTGCGCGCGAAGCCAATGTTAGCAGGCAGTATCTCTACAACAATTTTGCTCAAGAGATCGGACGCGTTCGCGACCAAACGCGAACTAACACAGGACTTGTCGAAGGGCAAAAGGTACCGGCCAGAACAAGTGACGAGTATCGGCATATCGAAGCTGCGCTACGCAACAAAATCGAGCGCCTTGAACATGAAATCAAAAAAACAAGGTTGGAAAAATCAACGGCTGATCGCCAAGCGGAGAAAGAGCGCGGGAAGGCTGAACACTGGCGCCAATTGTATGAGAGAGCGATGTGTCGCCCGCCAGTTTCTCCTTAGGCGACGCGTTTGCGTTTCAGACATCATTTTCTAGCCAGAAAGAGAACATCTTTATGAGCGATATCACTATCAACTGGCATCAAGGCGCGACGTCAGAACGCGCTCCTGAATGCGAGGCTGTGGCGATCGAGGCGGCCGAAAAGGTATTTAGACGTGCCCAGGTCACGGCCGGCGATGCTTGGGCAGAATACAGAAGACAGTCCGTAATCGCGATGAAGAACCGGGTTTACACATTCACGGGCCTCGCAGCCGTTTGGTGCGAAGCGGATTTGGATGCTCAAGAAAGTGTCCAGGACTTGCTTTGGGACGCGAGTGAAACGCCACTCATCTCGATCGCATCACGGGCGTGAAAGCCGAAGTTGAGATAGCTGCGCATACCCCTCATTTAGGGCGCGCCCGCAATACGCGGCACCGCATCACCGAGCAAATCATCGAGCCATGCAATAGGTCCGCCACGGGCGCCGCAGGACGTGAAGAAGGCTCTTTGCTCAGCGCGCGTAAAAGCCACAAAAAAGGAATTTAGTTCTTCACCGCTATCGGGTCTTAAACTCCACCAGCTCTGGCTGTCCAACCCAAAGAAGATGATCGTGTGGAACTCCATCCCCTTACTCTTGTGAATTGTGAGTAGCGGTACTTGGTCCCTGCCCTCGAATTTATCTAAAGCCGTCCGCCAATCGTCAGCGTCTGTCAAACACTCTGCGAGGAGTATTACAGCTCCTTCTCTGACACGTTCAAAGTCGGCATTGCGAGAATACCCTGGAGTGGCTTGGCGGATGTTATCTTCACCTACTGCCTCGATTATAAGTTGAACCAGTCCTTGAGCAGATTCTGCCTCAGGAGCATTATCGCGCATAAAGCGTCTCGCGGTTTTAGCGATGTCTTCGCATCGATTAGCGATGCGTTGCAGCAGGGTCTCATCATCGCTACCGGCGAGTTCAAGTGAACGCATCTCCTCATTGGCCCTACTCCACGATTGTGGATCACGCTTCGAGACACCTAGCCGCATAAAAGGCAAAACGATCTCTGTAAGCGGCTCGCCCAAAAGCTCTTGAATTGCGATGTCACCCACGTTTCTGGCGATGTTCCTCAGAGCGATTCCATGCTCGGCCAAAGCCGGAGCAAGCTCATCCTCCACATCGTTCGCGCGCATTCTCACCAGTACAGCAATGTCCTCTGGTCTGATCTCTCTCAGATCAACCTGCGCCGCGATCCAAGCGGCAAGCTCACTGATTTCCTCCTCACGATCAGCGAACTCCCAAATCGAACTAACGTCGCCGTCGACTTCTCTTGGACGACGGGCCTGAACCTCTTCAACGGCCGGATCAATATGCCGAGCGATAAGATGTTGGATAGCGACCAAATCGGCATGCGAACGCCAATTGAGAAGAAGGCTAATGGGTCGTGCGTTGCAACGCTGCGTGAATTCGGTGAAGGCATTCTCCATTGCTCCCGCCCAACCCATGATCCTTTGTTTGTCGTCGCCAACGGCGGTGAACTTCGTTCGATCGGGAGCAAATGCATTTAGCAGAAACTGAAACTGAGCTTTGGTGGTGTCCTGAAATTCGTCCAGGAAAACGATTGGATATGTTGCCCGCAACAAACGCAATATCATTGGGTTAGCCTGAAGTAGGTACTGGGCCAGGCGATTAAGCATTGAGAACGTGAGATACGTTCCGTCGGGGCCTGCGTACTGGTCGCGCCAATATTCCCTTAACGGCACTCGCCAGCGCTCCGGAATATGAGCGCCATCAACAGGCAGAGCCGCGACCTCAATCGCCCGCTCCAGTTGCCTCGCGTTGATACCTTCAATTTCTAAACGACGCATAAAATCGTTGAGGCTGGCGGCTGTAGGGAAGCCGATCTCATAGTCTACGGTAGGTCTATATTCATCTGGGATGGCTTGGCGAAACTGATCTACCAAACTCTTCGTGAATGCATCGAACGTGACTGATACAAACCGGCGCGCTTGCTGCTCACCAACCCGGAGTCGGACCCGATCTGCAAGCGTTTTTGCCGCGTCCCGCTTGAAGCTAATTGCGAGAATACGTTTTGGCGCCGGGCACAGCCCCGTCTGCAGAAGGTAGGCGGCCTTCTGGGAGAGGAACTCAGTTTTTCCCGCGCCCGCGCCAGCGGTTACACAAACACTTCGATCAATCTCACGAAGGGCCTCCCACGCACGGTCTTCAAGTTCGAGAACCCCTTGCGGTCGCCAGTCATCGGGCGGGATCAAGGTCATCCGATGATCGCCGTGCGGACTCGATCAAGGAGCGTTTTCAGTTCCGGCGGTGCGTCTTCTCGCAGGTCATCATCGGTTAGACTGCTAAGCGCGGATAAATGTGCTTCTGGTTTGCTCTCACCAAAGAAAAGGTATGGATACCACCCGAATCTGTCATCCCAAGAGGTGTCGTACAAAACCGGCTTGCCCCCCCTTTTAAGGGTTGTTTGCTTCTTTGCTTCGATCGCATCCTCATCGAGGTGGGGGCCATAACCACCAGGATGTGGCTTCATATAAGCTGCGTCAAAGCAGCATAGCATCGCGAAGTCTAAGTCGATTGGAGACGAGAAGAAGATGTTCTCCTCACGAAGCGCCCGGAGCCAAGGATGGTCCTGATCGTCCTTGAGGAGTTTGGTTTCATCAATTTCATCGAGTTCATCAAGATCAATTTCTCCTTTGAGGGCAACCGTATTGTCAGCCAGGTCAATACCGATTTTGGCAAGTTCTTCGACAGCGTACTTAATTGTGCGCTTACCGCCGTGCTTTCGACCTAGGTCTAGATCCAGTAGCGTTGCGTAGGGGGTTCCGAGGTTCTGAACGAGGCGCCAAAAATGGCTTACAAATCTGCCGCCAAGAGGAACGATCGGAACGAAAGCACGATCAAGGGGGAAGCCTCTTGCTTCGGCGATCTTGGGTATCACGATACTCTCGGAGTCGCCTTCACCGAAGATTACAAAACGGGCGAAGTAGATCTCTGGATATGCTTTGACCGCGAGACGGACGAATTTTCTCGCCTCGTGAGTTGCAGGCGGCAAGGCTAAAGCTTTGACCGACGATCTTCTTGTTTGGTGATCAAGACGGGTGTGTCGGACTTCTTCCGGTTCGATGCGGCTCAAAATGCTTGGACTATGACTGGAAATCAGAACCTGCGCGCCTTCGAGCGCTCCAATCTCGCGCGCTTGCATCATGATCCGAGATAGAAAGAATGGAGAGAGGCTATTCTCCGGCTCCTCAATTGCGAGGATGGTCAGATACGTCCGACGCAATTTCTCCTGATCGAAAGCGCTGTCTTGCGGATCTGCAGCAAGGGCATCCCGCTCGATTTCCAGCGTTGCGGCGGTCAGTGCGATATGAAAGAGTGAACGCTGTCCGTCGCTCAGATCTTCGAGCTTACGAATTTGGCGCGCTTCGTCGGGATAGAACGCGAATTCCGCACGCCGAACGAGATCATCCAGCCTGCTCTCGACCAAGCGCAGCATAGGTTTTGCGTCGGTATCGCCCTGATGGACTTGATTCCATCTATTTTCCAAACGGCTAGCAATGAAGGCCGCTGGTGCTTCCGCATCAAACTGGTCTTGGATGCTTTTCGCGCCCTCATCGGCAGCCTCGGCCAAATCAGCCGACCAGCGCGCCGCTCTCCAGAGCCTGCCCTTAAGAAGGTTAGTGACTTGATCGGAGGCATTGCGACTTGCTGGGACATATATGAGCTGGACAAAGTTTCGTTCAACTGCGCTTACGCGCGCACAGCTTTCCCAGTTATACGCATCATCGAGCGCGCTAATCCAGCGGACTTCCTCTTCAACCGTCCCTTCAGGCGTGCCATCATCGGTCCAAGTAGCCTGCAGTCTTATGCGGACCTTAGGCGGCTCACCTTCTCCTCCCACTGACATGTGGCCGAAGACCTCCGGTACAGCATCGTCGTTGTCATCTCCCGCCAAGTCGGGAAAGCTCAAGATGCAATCAATTGAAAGCGTGACTCCACTCTCGACTGCTTCTTCATTTACTGGGACATGAAAGTCTGTTTTCTTGACAGAGCGTTGACCGGCGTTGGTCCCGAACACTCGTCCTAGAGCAGCCAGGATTGCGGTTTTGCCCGAACCGTTGTTGCCGACGAGAGCTGTTACTCCTTTCTCTAGGCCGACCGTGACAGGGTCAGGTCCGAAGCATCGAAAGTTCGTAATTGTTATCGATTCTATTTTCACGGAAGCTCCCTCTCACGACGATCAATTTGCCCTCGAGTTGAAATACAATCTTGCTCGGCAAAATTTGGCAAACGATTGCCTTCTACACTGCTCAACGCAATTGCCAGAAAAGGGAAGATCAAGAAGGCAGTATGTGACTTTTCTCGATGAGCAACTATCGCAAATTTCCATCAACGGCTTTCAGCATATTACTTATACATAAATAATTATTAGGATTCCCTCTAAAAATCCATATTGGCGTAGCAATCATTCAGAAAAGATTGGTGTTCACAGTGCGCTGTCATAGCCTCAACGGATTTCATTTCTTTGGAATATTCGCCACTTGATGCCTTCGCTAAATTAATTGGGAGGGCGTAGTCTTGAATATGAATCTTTGCAGGTTCGAGTGCCCCTGACCATAGATGTTCGATAAATTTGCGGATGAGCGAAATGGCTTCCTCGGCTTTGAGCTCAATACCTTGGCCAAATGCCAGCTGATTTCGGTTTTCACGATGAGGAAGCAGCATGGGTACAGCCCCGGCTGTTGAGTGGAAATGAAATGCCTCTCCGTCCTTGCCGAAGGCTCCATGAGCGACGAAATTGCGAAGTTGGCGCCGTATTATAGCCAGTTGGTCATAAAAACTTTTTGTAAGCGGATCGCTGATATTCAGCGCTGCCTTAAATTTTGATCCCCATTCGGCTTTAGCAAGTTCGGCAACCTTCTCTCCAGTGACGCTGTTGCCACGAAGAATGGCAATGTGGATGAACACATGTTCAGTCCAACTAAAGAAGCACTCGATGGCGGAGAGCCCCAACCACTTTGCCTCACGTTTAAGCTCGAATCCCGGGAAAGCGATAACGGAGCTGTGATCTCCAAGGTGTGTTACGATTTGCTCGTCTGCTCTAGCTTCTGCTTCCTGCTGCCTTTCCTCATACAGATCGAGGTGGAATTCTAGCCGCTCGTAAAGCTCTGGCGATCGGTTCAGAACATTAAGCTTGGATGCCATTGCAGCTTGTTGCGCTCTCCACTCAAAGTATGGCTGAGCTGCCTTAGTGGCCTTTTGAATTAGCTTGACGACTTCGGCTGCTGCCTTCTCGTCATCAGGTAGGTCGGACGCGAACACACCCAATCCGAACTTGCGATGTTCAATTAGATATGCCTGCCCGTCAAGGTCGACAGGAACGGACCAAGCGACTTTTTCAAATTGACCGAGATTTCGGAAACCTAGAAGGTCAACCAAGAGGAAATATACCAAAAAGTAGGCAGGTAGAGAACGGCCAGCTTCGGTCCTCTTTGCATTGAAAAGTAGACCCTTCGGGGCCCTTGTGTCAGAGTCGGCTTGCTTCAGCGGCGAGATAGCCTTTAGCGCTCGAGCTTTGATGTTCTCAACGTCGCTCTGTTTCACTTGTGGCCGTCCATCAACTGCGCATCGAGATATTGTCGGACGACATACGGGTCACTGACGTTTCCCGCTGCCATCCGATCCAGCGCGCTCTTCCCGCCAAAAATTGGAGCCTTGTTCGGTTCGCGCACCCACTCATTCGCAACCTTCGGAACAGGCAAAAGAACATTGATCGCTTGGAATATGCCGAGCACGTAGGAGATACGCTCAAGAGTATCTCTGCTCAGGTTAGGCCCCTTCCCTTCAGCCCACTGAGCCAGTCGAAAGGGATCGGTTTGGCCCAAGAGTGCCAGCTGTTCCCTTTGGTTTAATCCCCAAAGCTCTACAATCTTGAAGAAAGCGCGAAGGGCGACCCTGCTCTTCTTGGTTGCATCAGTCATTGGATACCTACCTACCACAGGATGAGTGAAGCGATTACAGTTTCGCTCGCACCTGTGCTCGCACATCCTGACCGTTTACGGACTTCTCTGCGAACACATATATTCCGCGGCCTCCACTCTGGGATTGCCAAAGTTCACCGACCGCTCGTTTCTCCGCAGAGTCGGCCACAAGATGTCCGCCCTTGTATTCGACGACCAGAAGGCGCCCGTCCTTCAGTTTCGCTACGAAGTCAGGATAGGTCCAGCCACCGGCGACAGGTAGCCGAAAAGCATTGGGATGGCCGGACACGTTCCGCACCCAGTATTCGATTTCACCCATGGCATCGATCAGTTGAGCGGCCTTAAACTCCTCACCCTCTGCGCCGTCCTCGCCTTTCCCGTCGAAACGAGGAACGCGGTCGGTGCCCAGGAAGTGCTTGGCGAAGGTGTATTTCTTCCCTCGATAAGTTGGGACGCCGTCGAACATGCCATCGAAGAAGCGGTAGCCGTCTTCGAAGGATACCTCCGGTTGTGCATCTGGCGCGAACAGGCAGGTCTGATAGGCGCGTTCCCGCGCCTCACGCCGGAGGGCGTCGACCTTGTCCTTGAGCTTGCGAGCCAGAATAAAACGACACCGCATCAAAGCGGCCAGAGGCAAATCGCGGGGACCAGTCAAGTGCTGCACCACTGCTGATAGCCAAGCCATCATCTCGCTGGCAGGCACATCATCCGCACGCACGCGGCGGGCTAGGATCTGGACGAGACCCGCCTCGCTCCACCCATTGACTGAAATGTCCAGCAGAAGCTGGTCGGACTGATCGGTGGGCTTCACGCGCAGATGATTTCCGTCGAGGTCTATCTCGAAGCCGTCCTCGGTCTCGGTCACGTCGAATTCGGACTTGGCGAGTTGCACCGGCGCATCGTTTAACGACCAGTCGAAGTACTCGGCAAACCGTTCGCTATCAGCGAACACCAACTCGCACTGCACATGAGCCATCAGCGCCGGCACGACGAATTCCTCGCCCTTCTCTGCCGGCGATGCCTTGTGGCCATGCTCCGCGTGGTACTTGGCGACTTCCTCGCGCACCTTTTCAGCATCGGCTTTGGGCAGCGCGCTGGTAACCTGCTTTACTTCGTCATCGCGTAGGAACCCGGTGACGACAATCGCGCTGCCACCTTCACCATCGGATGCAATGTCGATCTTGTCGGCCGCAGCCGCCTTTGCCTTGGCCAATTCTTCAGGCTTGGCCGTCACGCTGATCTTAACGGTCGGCTTGGGCCTGCGCCGTGCGCCCCAATCCTCGTCATCGTGCTGACCAAACTGGGGGTCCGGCTCGATGTTTTCGTCAGCTTCGGTTTCTTCGAAGCCCATATCCACGAGGCGGTCGCGCAGCGCATTCGCCGCTTCTGCGAAGCTACGGCTGACCAGTTGCGCGTACGCCTTGTTCAGCTTCGCCGACTTGCGGCGCGTGGCATAGGGCATGCGCAGGACGCGCCCCAGCAACTGCTCCGCATCAGTCGAACTCTTGATGTTGGCGACGGAGCAGAAAACGTAGGCGAAGGAGCAGTCCCAGCCCTCCTTCAGCGCTTCCTTGGTGATGACATACTCGATCAGCGGATCGGCGTCTGGATCAAACAGATCGATACCGTCCAACTCACGCTGTTCGCCCGTGGCGATGGCGATGGATTCGGGCGCGATGTGGTGGGTTTCAATCAGATGCTCTTTCAGCACCTCCACCGTCACCTCCTGCCCCTTGTCCTGCGCCTGGAACAGCACGATCGGGCGAATGTATCCATCACGGTCTTTCGCCGCCTCCTCAGCCAGTTCGGCTCGCTTCAGGATGGCTGCGGTTACCGCCCCCTGCCAGGTCTGGTGCTCACCTAGCTGAACCGGCAGCTTGATCATCTGCTCGTTCTTAAGTTCGAGCGCACTGACAGAATGGAGAATGTTGCTTTTGGGATGCGGCGTGGCGGTGAATTCGATGATAGCGCAGGGGTTCACCCTCGCCTGCATTTCACGCGACAGGCCGGTGACGGCCTTGTGCGCCTCGTCCACGATCATTAGCGGGCGATTTAGATGCATCAGATTGGCGAAGCTGTAGCGAATATCCGTCGGATCGCCGCCGACCTTATTCGCAAGTTCTTCGCCCAACGTCTCTAGCCCCTTCGCATGCTTGCCCACCTTGGTGAAGAACGGTTCTAGATCTTCCTGATGGTTGTAGACCTTGCGACCATCGGTATTGCTGACGCGGAGGTTCTGGATTGTGCCGACGAACACACACAGATGCCGACCGATGTCTTGCGGGCGCAGGCGCAGAAAATCGGACATATCGAACACGCGCACAGGCTCGCCGAAATGCTCGGATAGCGACTTGCGGTAGGGGTGGCGCGGGTTCTGAAGCGCTTCGACAGTCTGCTTGCGGATAGTGGTCGATGGTACCAGCCACAGCACCATCGGGAATTCCTGCCCGATATAGTCTTCGGCGGCGGCGGCGATGGAGTGTGCGGCCAGGATCGTCTTGCCGCCGCCTGTGGGCAGGCGCAGGCAGACATAGGGAAGCTCCTCATCACCCAGCAGCGGCGTGTAACTGCCGCCATAGCCGCGCAACCGTTTGGCCTGATCCGGCTCGGAGGTAATCGCCTCATAGGCTGCCTTGGGGCCGCGCACCCTTGCATCGCGCAGGTAGCGGCGGAGCGTATCCAGCGTTTCGCGCTGATAGGTCTTGAGCTGCATCAGCGCGCCTTCACGTCATAGGGAGTTTGCTTAAAGGTGATGCCTTCGCGTTTCAGTCCTTCAGGGCCGATCCGGCATGCCTCGCCATAGACGATCATCTGGCCGTCGAAATCGCCTGCTGTCTCCCGAATGATGGCGAGCGTTGTACGCGTCAGGACATTGCCGCCGGCCACGCTCTTATCGCCAAGGATGCCGTTGTAAAGAAGCGCAATTCCAGTTCCGTCATACGCGCCGAGGAACGGCGTCGTCGCTTTCCCAGCCATCGAAGTGCCGGTTTCAGCAAACCAAATATGCGCGGCGAGCGGTGCGAACTTGATCCCGGGTGCGATGGTGCCGTCCGGCGCGAATACCTCACCAGCAAGACGGTAAAACGCAAAGCCACCACCACCTTTCCACTCGACTGCTTCGCTAATGCCGCTTTGTTCGCCCTTGATGACGGCTAGTAATCGCGGCACGCAAAGAGTTTTGGCATGATCGCCCATTTCTATCCCAATCCAGCGGCGGTGCATTTTGTGGGCTACTGCTGCAGTTGTTCCAGAACCTAAGAAGGAATCGAGAACAAGGTCGCCACGCTCGGTTGCGAGACCAATTATCCGCTGGATAAGCCTTTCAGGTTTTTTGCTGTTGGGGAACAAGACACCTCCTTCCTGCCCTACACCGCCGGTCGTTTTGATGTCTGCCCAAAAATCGCCAGGGTGGGTCATGAGATTATCGTCAGCGAAGATGACTTGAACTCGTGGGCTTTTCGCAGATTCGTTGAAATCGCTTTTGAATAGATAAACCAGTCCAGTGCTAGACAGAGCCGCAGAAATAGCTCCTCCGCTCTTTTTACTGTTTTTAGCTAGCGTGAAGACGCTGCTTGAACCGACCGCCTGAATTATCCGATGTGCGTTCTCAAACTTCCACTGCTCCTGCTCTTCTTCCGGAATTTCTTTCCTCTTGAAGTAAGAGCTGAGGCTCTCAAATTCGCTCTTCCTTAGCAAGTTGTTGCATGACGCGATTGTTTGAGCGTCAGCCTCGTCTGAGGACACCAACTCCTTCAATTCTGCAATGTCGCTATTTGAAAGACCTTTCAAAAGGGTCTTGTATTCATCATTCCACTGCTTTGGAGGAATAAGGTCTATCGAGAACGATGGCCTGTTTGCCTTCGAGTAGATGAGGATCCATTCTTTGAGTTTAGGCAGTCGCTTTTCGGCATGCGCCATCTTCACGCCCGATGCCTCGCTCATCTTCACGGCGACAATGTTTACACGGGCAGCGCGGCCGAAAACCTCATCCATAAGAACGGTCAGATATGCACCCTCTTTGTCGTCAATCGAGGCGACGATAATACCATCATCAGCGAGGAGCTCCTCTAGCAATTGCAAACGCGGGAGTAGCGTACCAAGCCATTGAGAATGAGCAAGATTGTCATCGAATGCGGCACCAACAGCCGCGTTGATGTTGTAGGGCGGATCGATATAGATGCATTTCACCTGCCCGCGATAATAGGGCAGCAGCGCCTTCAACGCCTCCAGATTGTCGCCCTGGATCAGCATATTGCCGCTATCAGGATCGCCCTGAGACAGCGCATCATCGCGCTCGAGCAGGCGATACGGAACCTTGTCCGCCGCCTTCACATCCTGCTCGCGCGTTAGCCACGACAATATCGGCATGAATTCCCCGTACTTTCAAGTTGTCGGCTAGCTGTAGCCACCAGATGCTTGGGGAACAATTCCGTCTGCCGGATTGAGTGGGGATGACAAAATTGCCCCCTGATGCGATAGCCCCGTCAACGCCGCAGAAAGAGCGGCGCGGGGCGTAGTAACCTCGCTGAATGACTGAGGCTTGGTCAGTGCTTCTGGCCGGGTTGCTGTCGTGCATGTCCAGGGCCCTGCCTAAAGACGGCAGCGCGTCCGGACTCAGTGTCGGATGTTACTACGACCCGGCTCTTGAGCTGGTCAGGGAGTAACTTTCGATGCGTATCAAGATGGCGGGAGCCTACACAACCTATGAATTTCTAGATGCGATGGATTGCATCGTGCAGTCGCTCAAAGTGAATGGCATGGAGGAAATTCGTGGTGCAAATCTCTACTTGCAGCCCTTTAGATATGGCCGCCTCTTAGATTTTCAGGGATCAGGAAACCGGCGCACCATTTGTGCTTGTCGAGTTTCAGGGGCGAGAGAAGCGAAAATTCAAAACCCGGTCTCGTCGCTTCCGCCCGGTCCCCTCGGAGAATGAGGAAGAGTGACGCGCTCAAACTCACGGCTATCGCTGGAAGGGTTACGATCAACGAATTTTGAAGTGAGCCGCCTTCGGCGTCTTACACTTCCAAATCCCTTGATCGTCCAAATATTCTCTACAGAGTGGACACTGGAATCCATCTCAACCCCATGATATTTAATATGAAATACACATGGTGGTATAGATATATGTTAAATATCAGTATCTTACAACATTGTCCGACGGATTTTTGGCGCTGCGATTGTAAAAATCTCGAAGGCTTCTGCATTAGTCGACCAAAGATTTTCCCGTTCCAGTCCTATGATCGAAGCTGAATATGTGTTCTGTACGAGCTGCGCTGCAAAAGCCCACAATTCTATTATCGAACCGCTCATTCCCATAATCGAAGCCTATCGGTGCGGCACATTTTGGGCAGACGGCGTCGAACCTAACCAACCTCAGTGGAGCTTGCGCGCTTTGCAGGTCGCAGAGGAGGACAATGTTGAAAGACTCTTCGCTTGTCCAACCACGATTTGCCGGTGCCACACCTGAACGGGTCGCTTTAAGCAACGGTCGGCCATACATTTTTGCAGCGATTGCTATTGCACCGAGACCAGCAAGTGCGGATGCAAAGATCGATAAGTGGATAGTGAATGCCTTAAATGTACTACCATCTGACAGTACGGCTCCGATAACCCAGCCCGTAGAATAGATCACTGATAGCGAACTAGCGACACTTACGATCCCGAGTGCGGCCATGAGTGCAATACGAAACAGGACTCCTTTCAATGTGGCCTTATAAAGCTTTCCATCACGAAAAGCCCAGCCTACCAAGCGACTGGTCTTTGGGGTCTCGCTTCTGGCGACATATTCAACGTCCATGGCGTCTTGATTTGTGTCCCATATATTGAGGTTCGGAGCTCTCTTGCGAACACGCTCTATGAATTTCATCGTTGTTTGGGAAAGTAGATCAGCCTGTTGACGCGATACTTCTCCCCAACGGCCATGAGCGCCGTGATTCCGGATATGCTTGATTGATTGGAGTTCTATAAACTCGTCGTTATCGATCAGGTTGATCTCTTTAAGTTTCTCCGCCAATGCTCCTATGGTCACACCTGAAGCTGTCGACTTATTATTTACCGAAGTTTCTTCGAGCCATTGGGCTAGAATGCGCTCTAATGCCCATCCATTTGCGGCGGCTTCGAAACCTGGCGATCGAAGGTCTAGACCCACCCCACGCAAATTAGTTCGCACCGCTTTGGGAATTCTTGTAAAAGCGAAGTCATCCTTATCTTGATCCGCCTCATCGTGCGCCATCATGAGACTCCTCTTTTCCTTTAAAGGGTGCGTTATTTCCTAAGCGCATCGTATAGGGCGGACTTGCCAACCTTCAATCTGTTGGCTGCCTCGCGCACGGTTAATCCGTCCTCGCGGAGCTTCCTAGCGCGGGCGAGAAGGTCATCCGTAATCACCTTGGGTCGCCCTCCCCTGCGCCCTCGCGCGGCCGCTGCGCGTAGTCCGGCATTCGTTCGCTCGCGGATCAAATCGCGCTCGAACTGACCGAGCGCTCCGAAAATGTGGAAGACGAGCCGACCGGTTGGGGTGGTGGTGTCGATGTTTTCAGTCAGGGAGCGGAAGCCGATACCATCTGCCTCGAGCTTGCCGACGGTTTCCAATAGATGGGTCATGCTACGGCCAAGGCGATCGAGCCGCCATACGACAAGGGTGTCCCCTTCGCGCAGGTAAGCCAGCGTTTCGCGCAAACCTGGCCGCTCGGTTTTCGCACCGGACACACCGCGGTCTTCGAACACGCGCTTCACGCCGGCATCGTGCAACGCATCGAGCTGCAATGCGACGTCCTGGTCAGAGGTTGAGACGCGCGCATACCCGATCAGTGTCATAGTTCCCTCATACACTCACGCATCTAAATAGGCGATTTGTCCGAATACCCGTCCAATATTCAAAAAGTCCGGAAAGTCAATCGACAGCGGTTTTTGGACACCACCCATGCGATTCCGGAAAACGAACGATTTTCGGACATGGATGGTTAGGAGAGATTGAGTCACGCATTGCCGGCGGTGGGCTAACAGGCTGTTACTGGTCGGATGACGATCGGCGCTCGGCGCCACCGCATCACGGTGTTACTCGCAGGCCACAATCCTTGTTCGGTAATACCCTGTTACCAGTAACATCCTGTTACCGGTTCTACAGCGTGGATGATTTGGCCGGTAATAGTTCGCGATCAGGAGGAGGAAGGCGCGGAAGTGTAGATGTCGGCCGATGCGGTTCGGCGTCTGCGAGCTTGGTTGGAGACGGCGGAGATCGAGGAAGGGTGATGTTCAGGCGGATCCATGTCACGCGCAAGAAGGCCAAGGACGCGATCGCCCCTAAGGCGTGGGACAGCATCCCCGGACACACGCGGCACTATCAGGAGCGGCTTGTCGGACAAGCCGCGACGCCGGCGATTACCGTCTACACGGTCGGCCACAATCCGCTGACGACGCAGGGCGTCAACGCGATCTACAAGCGCCTGGTCGAGCGCGCATGGGCCGATGGCCTGATCGAGATCCAGAAGGACGACATCGTCAAGGCTCTGAAGGCGATATCTTCCCACTCGTTACGGGTTGGCCTGACCCACGATCTCATAGCGCTCGGCGCGCGACGGGGTGGCGATCACCAATGCCATGCGCTGGACATCTCCAGGAACCATCTTACGCTACGGGAAGAAGCTGCGGGCGAAGTCGAGCGCAACGGCCCGCTTTCTGAGCGGCGAGCCAAAATAGAACAGGGCTAGGAATCGAACAAGAAGTCTCGACACTGACATCTTTTTAAGCAAGGTTCTTCGATAGAAAGTTCCAAGGGGGCGCATTCCGTGGAGCATTATGCCGATCTGCAGAGGCTGCTCCATGCGGTCCACAAGTATCGCCAGGAAGGCAAACTTCCGGACGATCCTGCGGAGCTGGACGAGGTCTGCGCCCGTGTTCTCGACTACGATCGTTTCGATGAAACCGCGATCGAATGGAAACGGATCGCGGACTACGAAAAGGAATTGGCTGGCGGCCAGTGGCCTCGCGATGATTGACGCCCTGGTGGGTGTTCAGGGTCGAAATAGCTAAAAGATTCCATGTATCGAGCCTCTTTGTTTCGAAGAAGCTCAATCACCGTTCCCCTCTTTTTTCTACAGCGCCGATGTGATCCAACAACTGACCCACGACCGCGGACGCGGTGCTGGGCTTGGCGACGATGGGAGCGTCGATGCCCCGCAAATATTCCCCGGCGCGATCGAGGTCGCCAGTGTGGAGCACAAACGGGATGGCGCGGTCTTTGAGTGCTTTAGCCACCACGTCGCATGTCTCGCCGCGACCGAGATTTACATCGAGGACGGCACCGATGAATGCGGTCTCCTCGATGGCGGCGATGGCCTGACGACAGGTTGATGCGGTAATGGCAGCGTACCCTTGATCTTCGCAGGCGTATTTGAGGTCGAGGGCGACGAAAGGCTCGTCCTCCACCACGAGGATGGTTTCAGTCATGGGCATGGCTTCAGTCTTCCAGGGGGAAATGAATCTCGGCTCGGAAGCCATCGGCATCCCAATAACGATCGAGCGCGCCTCGCGAATGCGACAGCAATGCGTCGGCAATCTGGAAACCCGTGCCCCCCGATGATGGCGGTCCATCTATGGCCGGACCGCCGCTCTCCTTCCAGGCGATCGTGAGACTGCCGCGTCCGAACCGGTCGCGTTCGTGTCGCCAGGAAACATCGATGCGACCATCGTCGGATGTCAGCGCGCCGTACTTCGACGCGTTGGTGGCGAGCTCATGGAGTGTCAGGCCGATCGCGGAGATGGCGTTCGGTTCGGTCCGCACGCTTTCCCCCGTGAAGGTGAACCGACCGTCTTCGGGATCGTAGGGGCGCAGGACCGCGCGAACGGCTTGTCCGACATCGGTGGTGCCCAGGAACGCTTCATCAAGCGTTGGCTCGTAGGAGCGGCCGAGCGCCTGCACACGGTCGTTGATGCGAACCGCGACTTCGCGCGCATCCATCGAGCGACCGGTGATGTTCACGATGCCACCGATGACGGCGAATACGTTCTTGAGCCGGTGCGAGACTTCGCGGGCCATTGCCATGGCGTGCTTCTCCTCGGCGCGTGCGGCATGGACATCGGAGACGTCCCACTGGCTTCCGAAGAAATATTTGAGCCCGCCCTTCTCGTCGTAGATCGGTCCGAGATGGAGCGCGTTCCAGAATTTCGAACCGTCCTTTCGGTAATTCAGCAGTTCGACGACCGCGACCTTCTCCTCGCGCAAGGCTTCGCGAATACGTCCTACCTCGTCTTGGTCGGTTTCGGAGCCTTGAAGGAACCGACAATTGCGGCCGATGATCTCGTCGCGGCCGTAGCCCGTGAGACGCTCGAACGCCTCGTTGCAGAAGACGATCGGATCGTCTTTCTGCAGGGGATCGCTTAGGCAAACCGCCATGCGGGTCTGGGCCATGGCCTGCTCGAACAACAGGCCCGATGCGCCGGGGAAATCGCCGGTCTCGCCCGGCCCGAAGCCTTTCGAGCTGGAAAGCGCCTGATTAGAGGCGACCGGTTTGTCAGATTCGCTCATTTGATATCCGTTCGTGTTCGTGCCTATCGCGCGTCACACGATCGGGGTTCGTAAACCTCCACATTATGGAGTATTGCCGATGGCAGGTCAAAGACTTCGGTTGGTGCCTTCAGCCCATTGACCACGACATGTGATAGAGTGCACCACTTTATGGCCCCTAAGTGATGATGAGCTTGATGATAACGCAAGGAATCGACCAGCTTTACAGGTCCGCTGTCGAGAAGATGGCGAAAAGCGCGGATTCCGACATTGAGAAACTCCGCCGATCGCTGATTAAGGACCCGGGTTCGCTTGGCGCGCCTAATCCACACGGTATTGCCGAAGCAAGCGGCCGGGATGCCTCTTGGGGAAGCTATGCCTTCGACAGCCTGCGGTCACACGGCTTCATTCAAAGCGACCTGATGCGGTTCAAATGGTTCCAGCCTACGTCACCGTATATCGAAGATGAAATGGCCGCCCTTGCTGGCATCGAAGCCACGGCGATCATCCGCCTCGCGTCGCTGGATTGCGCAGCCGCGCGTGCAGAGCTCCGTAAGAGAGAGAAGACCTTCGAACAGACTGCTCGCGCCGGTAAACCCCTTGCATCGTCATTGGCGCATCAAAAGCTGATGCTGTCCGTGGTCGCTGCAACGGGCGAGGTGCATCTCCTCGAAGAATACGCAAAACGAGCGACCGTTGCCCTCGCCTATGCTCAAGCGTGTCGCCTTGATGGCGACGCCTTGAAGGGTATGGTAAGATCGGCCGGAAGCATGATCCGCACGATTTGCTCCATGCCTCCTCGCGATTGCGCAGCTGCTGCGACGGCAATGCGCCTCCATCCCAGGACGCCGGTCGAAGCCTGAGGTAACGAGACTCAGGGGGCGAACGCCAGTTTCCCTGCATCGGAGATCGGCCGAAGGATCGGCGTCGAAGAGCGACTGCTTCCGGCATAGGTTGGCACGCCGCTGATTTGCAGCTCGATCGTCTGGAAACCGTCGGTTTTCTCGTTCACCGGAAACGAACCCCCCGCCATATTGTCGATCAGTGTGTAAAGCGACGGCGCGGTCCCATCGAAGAAAAATCGGACCGACTGTCTGATCCCCTCCAGATCGCCTGACCTTGCGGCGCTGAGAAACCGATCTCCGGCCTCGACCAGGAATCCTGTTCTGTCGGCATAGGAGTCAGCAATCCAAAGGAGTCGGAAGAACGCCTGCGGAATGAACTGTTCGACGAGCTGAGAGAGGGTGCTGCGCGGGCCGCCGAGTACGACGGTAGTCAACGCCATCGCGCCTATGAAGAAGCGCTCGTTCCGGACGTCGACGTCGCGCACATGCGCATTGAGAAACGCCGCTGTTTCATCAATTCTCTCCGCGCCCGTCAGCGCAAGCCTGAGTGCCCCAATTTCAACGATGGCGCACAGCGCCAAGCGCCATTCCTCGACCTGCTCTTTCGTAAACGTCGCCACGACGTAGGACCGTCCAGACTTCTTCAGATATCCGCCAGCACCTAACGAGAGCAACAACTGGCGAGCCATGGAAAGCGACACACCCGTGTGCCGCATGATATCTTCAGCGTACATTGGCGCACCCGCTGCCAGCTCGCCAAAGAGAATGCGCTCCCGAAGCTCGATATAAGTCGCATCGATCTTGGAAAGACTTTCGTTCACAAGGTTTGCCTCGCCCTTCTCTCCGGTTGGCATTTGTCAGAAACTATCATTTGGCACTATCTGTCAGCAAGGAATCCGTAGCTTCTTACCCCATCTGATTTTGAACGAAGCATTCGGTCAGACGTTGAAAGTTATGACCGAAAATGCTACGCTCAAATCAGGAGATGAAGGTGGAAAATTACGATCCGTACCGGTTTGACGACCCAATCAGTTATGCTGTCAAAACTGGCGATATTTCTCGTGGTGCTTCGCCAAGAGACATTTCAACGCCTTATGATGATAGCGCTGAAGGGCTAGGTTCTGATGGTCGAGCTGGCCTTAACCCGCGAGCTAATGCGTACCTTGCTTTGGCCTTGGCGCTAGTTTTCCTGATTGTCGCAATCCTCGGCATATAACTATTCCTTATCTCCACGCAGACGACGCTGGATCGGGTTGCGACGCCTTTCATCGCGGTCATAGAAGCGCTCATTGAAGCGGTCGTCAGCACCACCAAGACCATCTCTTCCCTGTTCGAACTCCTGTCGCCGCTGGCCATAGCGTTGGCCATTAGCCTCGTACCGTTCGCCTATCGAACTTCCACCCTCATCAATCCTGTCGCCCACTGAATTGTCGGAGGTGCCACTTACATGATTGCGGGGACCACCATGGGATGGCCGCGGAGCTGAGCCGCGAAGGTCCGCTTCGGTGAAATTGCCAGGTCCCGAAACATTTCCGACAACGCTGCCACTTTCTGGGATGAGATCGCGGTATGGTGCCACCCTCTGATCGTAGTAGTCCGAGATTATCTCTCGAGCGACCAGATCGTAAGCGGCCTGCTCTTGAGGAGAGTAATCTGTCCGAGCAAGGCTGGGGGCGGTTATGCCCATCTCCGCCGCCTTTTCTTGATACCGGCTTGCCACGATCTGGCTCATGTCGAAGTTCACGTTCGCCCCGACGCCATCGCGCGTCGAAGTATTGTTGCTGAGGGACGTTGCAGTCTCGTCGATCGCTGCGATACGTTCGTCGATCCTGCGGATCTGCTCCAGTGCCCGCTCGCGGGAATACGAATTGTCGGTGTAGGCCTCGCTTCTGTTGAAGCTTCCACTCTGAGAATATGTCCCACTGTCTTGGGTGACGTTCGATCCATTCGAACGATTATCCGACGTCGACGAGTCAAAGCCTTGCGTCTCGTCCCGTCTGCTCCCGCGATCCACACTATCCAGTCGCGTCCGACCGCCTGACATCCCAGCTTGCGCGCCGCCGGTGAGCCCCGCGCCAGAGCCCCGCCCGGGCCGCCCGCCCGTATTGCCCCTGCCGGCAGATCCTCCGACGCCGATATTTCCGCCTCTTGTCGTCTCAAGCCGATCCGTGTTGACCTGCTGGTCACCTTGACTGCGGGTAATGCGTTCGCTTTCGCTTACGCCATCGCGGGCGTCCATCGACTGGTTGTCGAACCGCTGCGTATTCTCTCCGGATCGATAACCGGCCGAGCTTTCCGAACCACTCGCGTTCCGAACACCGCTAGTCTGCCTGGTGGACGTCCGATCGAGAAACGAGACTGCCCTCGATCGCTCTTCAGTGAGGGTGTTGCGTGCCGTCTCGAGTTCGGAAAGCGTCTGCTGCCTCTCCGCGTTGTTGAACGAGGAAAGGGACGAACCGAATGCCAGACGGCTCATGCCTGGCGAGGTGTCGAAGACGGTCGAGCCGTCCGCTGTGGTCTTCGTCAGCGTTCCGTTCGGATTGACAGTGGACATCACCGCGGCGCCGCCCGTGAACGACGGTGCGGTGTTCCATTGGTTGGATTGCCGATTGAAGCTCGACAGGTTCATGTAGCTCTCGTTCCCGTAGGAATAATTGCCAGTCGTCCGCTCGACGGCCGCAGCTTCGGCCGCACCCTGCGCCGGCGCAAGCATTGAGGTCGCCTGGGAGGATACAGCCATCGCTCCGCGCGCCATGCCGGCGGCGAGGAACGGGATCGACATCATGAGGAACCCGGCGATCGTCGCGGTATCGGCGTTGACTGCGTCGATGCCTGCCATTCCCGCCATCGTGATTCCGCCCGGCGCTGTCGCATTCAAGGAATCAGAGGCGCGGTCCATGATGAACATATGCAGCACCGCATAGAGCGGCCCCCATGCCGCGAGATAGAAGAACCCGGTGAAGTATCCTTTAAGGGCGGTCACCCCGGTGCGCGGAACAAGGAAGAGTGGGAAGATGACCGGGAACATCGCGTAAAAAACCACCGTCAGCACGATGTTGAGAAGCGGGACCCACGTCATCGCTTGCTGTGTGATCGAGGTGTAGGTGTTGCGTGCCTGCTCCTCTGCCCGGAGCATCGCGAAGGTGTCGCCGTCCGCCGCGCCAAGGTTGGCCCTAGCTTCGAGGAACGCGCTCACCAGCGAGCGTTGATGGAAGATCTGCTGCGCTGTTTGGCTGCTGCCGTGGAACTGGTTCGCGATCACGGGAAGATCGGCGATGAGCTTCGCACGCGCCGCCGTAGGGGTGAGACCCGGGAACAGCTTTCGTCCCTCCTCCTCGAGCTGGGTATCGGTATAGGTGACGATACCGCTCTGGAGGCTGTTGTAGCCGGCTTGGCATGTCACGATCGACGGGGAACCGCTGGCGGGTATCCACTTCATCCCGCGCGCCGGCGAACCGGGACCCATCTCCGTTAGGATGTCATTGGAGTTCGCGATCGCATCGAATGACTCATGGCCGAGCAGGATGTCATAGAACAGGCACTGCTTGAAATACTCCTCCAGGTTGGCGCTGATGCGGGGATCGCGGATCGAGAAATCCCGCGTGCGGTCCCATAGCCGCGCCCCGTAGATCATGCCGTTGTTGGACATCTGGAGCGCGTTCGGCATCGTGAAGACCGTTTCGGCCGTTCTCGTCAGCCAATCACCGGCGGTCGAGCTGACAGAGGCGATGAGAGCCAGTCCGACGGGCACGTTCGCGACAGTCGCGGGGGCCAGGCTGGGATTGAGGCGATCCGTAACCTTCACGGTCGTGGTCGGAACGATCAGTGCGCCGTACATCAGCGTGGCGCCGAGAAACCAGTTGAGCCAGGCGCGCCAGTTGAGGCTGAAGGCGACGATCAGCAGCGAGTAGATGAGACCCATGACCATGACGACGCGGAGGAGGGATCGGAAGCCCCCTCCCCCCGTCCATGCGCTGACCGCATTGAGGACGTTGACGATGTACTCGCCGCCACCGATCGTGAAGATCTCCATCATCGCTCGTGACCCTTACTGGATGCCTTGGTTCGACAGCGACGTGCTGAAGGACAGCGCTGCCGACATTTGGGGAGAGAGACTGTTGCGCAGGGTGCTCTCCAAGAAGACCGCGCGCTGAACGACGTGATGCGTCCGATCCAGGCGTTGGTTCATGCCCTTGGAATAGGTATCGAGGACCGCGCGCACGGAGGTGATCTGCTCTCGCCACTGCGACAGCGCCTCCTCGTTTGCGTTCTGGAAGGTGCCGACGCCCCTCGAGGCGTAGCCGTAATATTGCTGTGCCAGAGCATCGAGCAGATCCATCGAAACGATCTCGGCCAGATCGTTCATCTCGTTATCGGTCATTCCGCCGAGCGTCGCTGCGGCATTGACCGAAATGATCTTGTAGAGCGGGATGGTGGTGGCACCGAGCAGGCCGATCTCGTCCGTCGTGAGAGCAGCGTTGGACCGCACCTTGCCGTTCATGCTCTCGATCATCGCCCGGACGCGCGGTTTGAGCGCCTGAGCCTGGCTTACGCTCATCGTCTGCGTCACCGGCTCGAGACATTTGTCGTCGCCGCGGCAGTCGAGCATCGTGACCGAGTTCGTTCCGTCGAGGAGCGCCGTAAGCAAAGCACGATCGCCGGACCCGACGAACTGATAGCCACGCTTGCCGCTTGGATCGCCATCCTGGTAATAGATGACAGTGCCGACGAACGTCATGAGATATTCGCGGAACTCGTCGGAGAAGCTGGGGTAGCTCTGCTTGAGCATTTCCCACGTGAAGTTGTAGCTTTCGGACGGGATGGTCGGGTCGCTGTTCGCGGCGATCGTCGACTCCCGTTGTCCGCCGGTCCCGCATTCGTGCCGGCCCTTCGCCCAATCGGAGAAAAGCCCCTGGCTGTTGCCGATCGACTTGCAGATCTCCGACGACATGCGGTCCGATTTGCCCCACAGACCACCGACGAGGTTCTGCGCGGTCTCGCAGCTGTTCATGTTGAACTGGTTCATTTGCTGCGCCTTCTGCGCCATCTCTTCGATGGTCGACGCGATTTGCGGGCTGATCGACTTGATCGCGAGCTGGAAGGCAAAGCCGAGGGCGTTGTTGGCCGTCGCCTTCAACATCGCGACGATCTCATCCGTGTTGATGAAGGAGAAGCTCCCCGAAAAGACGTCGATGCCCCCGCAACCTGCCTTGATCGACGGCAGCTGCAGGTTGACGGGGTTCACGCTTTTCTGCGGGAACCGCGTCCAGATGTTGCCGCCCGAGTAATAGCCCGCCGACTGGCCCTGATAGGCGGTGGGACCCGTCGCGTTCGCCGACGCGCCCATGTCGTTGAAGAAATCGTTGAGCTCCGCCCCCACCTGGGCGTTGACCGGCGCTGCGGCCATCCCTGCCGCTGCCAGGGCGCAGAGTGCGACGCCGGCGCATTTTGCGAAACGGGCGGCGATCCCGCCTCTCGTCCGAATAGACATCAGTAATCGCTCCCTGGCTCGATTTGGGTGAGGTAGAAGATGCGCTGCATGACTTCGTCGGCCGCCATGACGCCGTAGCCGATCGGGATCGGCTGCTTGGTCTGGGTGTCGAAGAGGACGATCGCCGGCACGGTGCCTCCCTGAAGGCCCATCCGCTGATACTGCCCGCTGTCGACGACATAGTTCGGGAAGACCTCGTTCGGTCCGCCATCCATCGACACCGCTAGGACCTCGAGACCGTAATTGTCCGAAAGGGCACGCATGACGGGCGAGAACGTGCGACACGCCGAGCAGCTCGAGGAGTAGAAGTAGAAGACCCCGTATCGCTGGGTCAGCGCCTGCATCGAGCCCTCGCGCTGGTCGCGCCGGTCCGTGAGCCAGGTCTGCTTGGCCAGGGTCCCGACCGGTCGTTCGAGCGTGTAATCGAGCTCGGGGTTCTGCCAGATCGACCGGCTCCATGTGTCGGCGAAGGTCGACGCCCGATCAAGCTGCTCACGCTGGAAGCGGATGTAGTTGACGATGTTGTCGGACGTCGGTTCGAGGATCGCCAGCGCCTTGAGCTCGTCGAGCTGCTTGGTGATCGCCGCCATCCGCTCGACGGCGGGAACGGCCGGGGCGGCCTGGGCGGGCTGTTGCTGCCGCTCTCTCGCCTCGCGCTTCACCTTTTCCGAATTGCAGTAGAACCACGACCCGAGCTTGCGCTCGTCGCAGTAGAAGGAATCGCGCTGCGACGCCGGATCGGCGGTCTGCGCGAAACCGGGGGCCGTAGCCGCGGCGACGAGGGCCGCAAGGCTGAGCAAAGCGAGCTTGTTCATGAGCATTTCCCTTTGTCGAGTTCGAGCATTTGGAGGAGAAAGGCGGTCTTGAAGTGGCCGCGACCGCGATCGATCATGCGGATCATCCCGCCCGAAAGCGTCGTGGCGCCATCGACGCCGGCATTGGTGAGGCAGAAGTCGAAATCACCTTCGCTTCCGCTTCTGCGCGAGATCCAGCCACGCTCCAGGAGGCGTCCGATCGAAGCCATGAATTCAGGACGCGACGCCGGACGCAGGAACCAGTCCAGGATGCGAGAGAACATTTCCTCTTCGCTGGCAGCGAGATCTCGTCCGATCGCCACGCTGATGGCAAGATCGAGCACTTCGGCCGCGGGGAATGGATCCCCTTTTTGAAAAGCGATGACTTCGGCACCCGCCACGTCATGTCCCCCCGTTCGTGTTGTAGTAGTTCTCGATCTTGGTCTGGATCTGGATCGACATCTCGATCTCGTCCGGCAGCTTTGCCGCGTCCACGAATTCGGCGTAGACTTCGCGGAAATCCATCCGGCTGAGATCGAGCTGCTGAAACTGAGCGATGAGGAAGCCTTCGCAGTCGGGTTCCTTCGGCTTGCCCCACTGCATTCCGAGCTGCGCCTTGCCCTGCTCGTTGAGGATGCGGACCAGCTTGCTTCCGTAGCAGCAGTATGACTGCTTGCGGGTGACGCAGACCCCGAGGATCTTGTCCGAGCAATAGGTGCCGACGTAGTGGCACAGGCCCGCGTCATCCTTCTTGTCGACGTCGCGATCCTGGCTATTGCAGAGCCACGGCGTCAGGAGAGGAACACCTTTCCCGCTGCAGCAGTTCGACAGGCCGAACACCTTCTTCGTGCATTTGAGGTTCTCGCCGCTGAAGATCTTCAACTGGTTGGGATCGAACCCATCCTTGAGCTCGCCCATGACGTTCATGGCGACCATCGCATCCTTGAACTCGGTCGACGCCTCGCGCGTGACGGTCGTGCATTCCCCATCGATGCAGTAGAGATCGCCGGCGCATACATAGGCCGGCGGGGGCGGTGTGCCGGTATCCGGCGTCGTGCATTGGAACCAGCGATCGTAGACATTGCAGGTCGTGCCGTCGGTATCGTAGCTCAGGCATTCGTCGTGACTGAACGAACATTCGGGGCGAGCTTCAAGCGCAGCGCAATCGTTGGCGGGCAGCAATCCCTGGCACTGATAGGTGCGGCTCCACTCCCAGCACGGGCGCGTCACCGACAATCCGTTGATGACGCGCGTCTCGTTCGGCGCGGTGCAGGTCTCGCTCTGGAGGGAGCATGACGCCGTGCCGATCGTGGCCTGACACTGCGCTTCGTCGACAGCCTCGCTGACAATCCGTACTGAATTGCGTTCGACGCCCCCGGGAATGCTGAGCTGGGAAGGACAGCTGTAGGTTTCACGATAGACGGGATCGCCTGGCTCGGTGCACCACCGCCCATCCCTGCCGCCCCACTGAAGGCAGGTTTCGCCGATGCGCTCCCGATCGATGACACGGCAACTTCCCGCATCGAGATCAGGCTGGATGATATCGCAGTACGGCCCGCTAGTCTGGTATTTGATAAAGCCGGTCGAGCATTGATACTCCCAATACCGCGTGCCTTGGGTCTGGACCACGAGAGGCGCTCTGCAGGTCCTCGCTTCGTCGAACGGCTGCGAACCCTGGTTGCAGCTTTCGAGATAGGTTGTGGAGCCCCCTCCCCCAGGCGGTAGCGGGTTACACGAACCGGTGGACCCGCCAGGAGCGCCGCTGGGCCCGAGGTAGGTGTCCGGATCCGCCTCGATCGCCGATGCCGCCGAAAGGTCGATCGTCGCCGGGTCAACCACCTTGCGGTAGGGATCGACCACGACCCGGTAGTCCTGCTGATAGCGCTGCGCCTCCCCCGCCGTCGTCAGCCCAACCGCATCGTCGGCGTAGTCCAGCGATGGAAAGTTCGTCCCGCCAAATGTCGGCACATCGGCTTCGGCGCCGTTGGCAAGGATCGAACCGTTCGTCGCATCGCGCACACCCTCACCGAGCGCCTCGCCCTCTGCCCGCGCATCGGACGAAGTCATCTGCGCGTGCGCAAGCTGACCCGTCGCCACGAGCGCGGCACATGCAAGGACGAGGCCGCGAAGGTTCACCGCGCCGACCGGTAGTTGGCAAGCGCGATGCGCGAGACAGGGGCGCCCGGGCCGTTGGCATTGGAGAAGGTCTCGAGGACGTAACCGACGCTGACATTGCCCGCGATCCGATCATGCGGAGGTGGAGCAGTCACGCAGTCGAGCTGGTCGCAAGGCTCGAAATCGCTGGAGAGCGCGACGTAGGTCGGCACCCGGTCGACGCGGAACGAGCGGAACAGTCGCGGATCGATAGCGACGTTGCTCGCCCCCGCCTGATCGACGACGTTGCGAATGCCGGTGATGAACGCCTGGGGGTTTCCGGCCGAGAAACCACGGAACACCACCACGCCGCCCGCCCTCGTCGTATCCTCGATCATCTTCGCCAGCGCCTCTTCCGGCATCGAAAGGCTTGCGAACGCGATGAACAGAGGCGCGCCTTCCGGATTGGCCATGCCCGCCTTGGCGCCGGCGACCATTTCGTCGAAGTCGAACGGGCCGTCCCCGCCAGCGATATCGGACACGTCGAGCCCTTCGATCGACGCATATCCGTCCTGCACGACCGTCTGAGCTTCTTCCTGGTGCTTCTCGCCGTTCGCGGTGACGTAATCGAACAGGGCCTGGGCATCCTCTTGGAACTCCCCGGCGCGTGCCTCGATGGCCTGCGGATCGAAGCCATCGGTGGTCTGGGCGAAGACGGCCGTGACGCAGCCCAAGAGGCTGAAACCGGCGAGGAAGAAGGCGATCTTGCGGTTCACGGGCGGTCCTTCCGACTACAGCACGCAGCAATTGCGCTTGCGCCAAAGGAGGAACCCCACGTCCTCTCCCTTGACCGGGTAAACCTGGCCGGACTTCGGCAGGATGGTGGTGGCGCCGATCGGAGAGCAGCTCTCGCGTCCGCTGACCATGGGGGTGGGATTGACCTGCTGAAGGCGATACTGGCTCTTCTTCAGGATCGGCATGATGTACTTCGAGCAGAGCGCTTTCGAACCGCTGGTTCCCCACGCGAGACCTTGGCGATGCATCTTGTAGATCATGCGCTCGGCCGCGAGCCTAGCCGACTGCTTGATGCCGACGTTCGCTCCGATATTGCCGTTCATAGGGTACATCGGCCCTTGGCAACCCGAGCACCAGAACAGCTCATCCAAGGGAAGCTTGGCGCTGGATGCGATGCAGTCGGCCGAGCAGGCGGCCTGGGCGATCGGCGAGGTGAACAGCGCCGCTTCAGGATTGAGCAGGGTCGTGAGCTCGTCATCCTGCCACAGCGGATCGATTTCGCTCATGTATGCCACGTCGAACGAGCTGGTTTCCAGGCACAGGAAATCGGTTACAACCTCGAGCCAGTAGAGCAGCGGATAGATGTAGTAGTGAACGTGGTACTTCGCGGTGTTCTGCGACTGCCCGCCTATCTGGGACGAGTTCGAGACGTAGCCGTTTCCGATAGAGAACCCCGGATCGAGCTTGATGCCGCCGAGATTGGGAAAGCACCATGGCTTGGTCGAGACATCGACTAGGCGTACCGGTTCCCAAAAGCCCATAGCCAGCCCCACGCGCGGAACGGGAGTTCCGCAAGCGCAGATCGGCAGATCAGGGTTCTTGGTGTCCGCGCGCGACGATGGCCAGATCTTCAGCGATCCGAGCGAGAGGGGAAACATGCAACCCCAGCACACATCCGTGATGGGATTGACGAACGAGCCGGAACACCGCCCCGGCCCGGAAGGCAACCCTTGCGCGGACGCCGGCACGGCAAGCGCGAACGCGGCGAGCGTGGTGATCGCGGCAAGCCACCTACGCCACATCGTCCGTCTCCCGGAACAGCCAGGCGTCGTCGGCGGCGTTCTTCAGCTTGGCCCACGCCCAACCTTGAACGATGGTGAAAGTAAACGCCGCGACCAGAATGGGGAGAGCGGCGGTGCCGAGGAGCTGGCGGAGCTGGCCAAAGAAGAGCAGCGCCATCGCGACCACGACGCAGGAGCCGATGACGCGCACGCGCGCGGAGCGCAGTTCGCTCGTTTCGGGAGCGGCGAGAGGAACCGGGATCAGGTCGCGCCAGGAGCTCACGATTGCCTCCGCGGAAGAGCGGTCTCGGTGACGAGCAGGACATCCCCCTTCGCCTCGACGAGGGCCGGGGTGTGCCGGATACCGAAATGGCTGGTGAGCTTGCCTTCCTGATCGAAGTAGAAGCGACGCTGGTGGGTCTTCATGGACTTGAATGGGGATCCATCGACGAAGATGATCTTCGCGCGCTCGTCCGATCCGTGCCTGAGCGCCCATTCGATCTCGGCGGGATTGTCGCCGTCGACGAAGACCAGCTTCTTCGACAGACCCGAGGTCGCAAGCGGATTGACCCTCTGGCCGCGCGCCGCGATCAGGTTGCCCTGATGGTCGCGGATGTCGTTTTCGACCACGATGGCGGGATCGAATTCCCACGATCGCGTCTGTTCCGCACGGGACATGCCCGAGACGGGAACCGGGCGCATGACGCGGTCCTTCACCTTCGCGGCGAATTGCTGGTTCATCTCTTCGAGCTTGCCGGTCTCTCGCGCATGATCGAGCCGCGCTTTGATGACGGATAGCAAGTCGGGTTCGATGACTGGCCAGGTCTGCCCCATCTGACCGTGATCCTGCGCCTGCGCGGTCAGCATCGAGGGCGCTGATACGGCAGCGCCAACGGCAATGCAGGAGACGATGGCGAGACGGTACCTCACAGGATCGCCACTCCGGTTCCAACGAGGCGGTCGCGGCATACGAAGCCGATATGCGAATAGCGGCTGTCGAAACCGTCCTTGTGGTGGGTGGCCGCGAACACGCAACCGTCGGGCACGACCCCCAAGGGCCCTTCGGTGAGGGCGTCGCCCTTCTTCGTGAGCGGTTTGGTAGAGGCGATCCGTTCGCCGTTGACCAGCACGTCGCGGCCTTCCCGCGTCACGACATCGCCAGGGAGGCCAAAAGCGATCTTGGCAAATGCTCCGGGTTCTTCGCCGAAATACTTCTGCGTGACCGGATCGTGGCCCGGGTGGAAGATCACGTAGTCGCCGCGATCGGGAAACCGGCCACTCTCGACCAGAAAGGCCCAGTTCGGAAGTGAATCCGTCGCGTTAATCATGAAGGCGTGGCTTTCGCTCCAGTGCTGCAGCGACGTAACCGCGGTGCCGACGCCGAACAGGGCTGCGATCGCGAGGAGCTTGCTCTTGGTCGACAGGCGCCTGGTTTCAGTTCTGGACACCGCCCTGCCCTCCCCCGTTGGCAGCCATGAACGCCTGCATCTCCTGTTCGACACGCGCGCCCTGGCTCTGCTGAACATCGAGCGAGGCCTGTGCGATCTGCGGGCGCGGCACCTTCGCGTAGACGGCCGTCTTGACGCTCTGCGTGACGTCAGGGACCTCGCCACCGATCACCGCCTCGTGGACGAGAACCACCTTCCCGCTTTTCGAAAGCCCGGCGACCGTTTGGTCCAGCGCGGCCATGAACACCGCCGTCTCCTGAGCCGCCGTCTGTTCATCGGAACTCGAGCGAGCCTGCGCCTGGAGATATTCGCCGATGATGCCCTGCAGCTGGAGCTGCACGAACTCCTGCCGCCCTCCATCCTGCGAAACGAGGTTCTTCGTGACCCACGCTCCCCACATGAAGATGGCGAGAGCAGCGGCGAGCAGGATGATCTCTCTCGGCGAGAGACCGGCGAAACCACGCTTCGCGACGGCCGCCTTCGACTTGCGCACCGGAGCATCATGCGTACGATCGGCGTTTTCGAACAGATCAGTCATTGTCACCTCCAGCGACGTCGAATGCCGAGCGAAGGCTCGCACGGCGGAAGAAAGCGATGAGAACGAAGGCGCCGCCGAGAACCGTGAAGACGATCGTCTGGAACTGCGCCTGCCGCGCCGCGTCGGCGGCGAGGAACCGCGCCGCGAGATTGTCGAGCTGCAACATGGTCCCAGACAGGGTGAAGCTGCCGAGGAGGATGAAGAAGAGCGTCGCGACGCCCAGGGTCGCAAGCACGGTCGTGGCGATCCACCCTGTCAACCGGAGGGCAACGACCATCGCGTCCTGACCTCGTTCGACCGGCACGCGAGTGAGCGCCCGGTGTGCGAGTAGTTGAGCGTTCATTCCGCCGCCTCCAGCATCTGATGAGTTTCGGGAAAGGCCACCGCCTCGATGGCATCGTGCATCGGGAAGCCCCGGTGGACGTAGTCCTCAATGTCGGCGAAGACGTCCGGGCTCGAAGAGTAGAGGGTGGCCGAATACCGATCGAGGACGAGCCGCCCGATGCTTTCCGTGTCCGGCCCGCGGATGAAGACATCCGAATAGTCCACTCCGTTGCGCTTGAGCGATCGAAGGAGTGCCTCGGTCATGTTGTCCATCTCGAAGCGATCCGAATTGCGGAAGTCCGAGATCGTCTCGCCCTTCTGCTGGAGGATCAGGAACCAGTCCGAGTTTTCGAGCGCGGCGCGCGAACCTTCGGACTTGTAGTAGTCGTGGATGGATTGCGTGGCGGTGATGAGCGAGCCGCCATACTTGCGGCAGGTGCGCGAATAGGTCTCGACGAAGTCGGCCATCGCCCCGCCCTTCAGCATCTGCCAGGCTTCGTCGATGATGAGCGGCTTTGGGATCGCACGGTCCATTCGGCGCATCACCTGCGAAGCGATGAACATGACCGACGTCAGGACCACGCCGCGGAGCTCCTCGCGTGTCGCGAGATCGGAAAGCTCGAAGACCGTGAGATCGGCCGAAAGATCGAGATTGGCATCGCCGAGGAAGAATCGCCCGAAGGTGCCGGTCGATGCGAACGGCAGGAGCGAGGTCGCCAGATCGTAGGCGAACGGATGTTCGGGCTGCTTGAGCGCCTCGATGATATGATCCACAGTTCCGTCGCGACCATGTGCCTCCCACACGGCATTCACCGCCTGGTCGATGAGGCCGCGCTCGGTATCGTTCAGCCGGGTCTCGTTGCGCGCCATCTGCGAGATGATCGACTTCAGCATCGCGAGGCAGTCGACCAGATAGTCGTCGTCGCCTTCGGCCAGCTCCTCGTCGATCATCCGGAACGGGTTGATCGAGATACCGGACGAAAGCTTGAACTCGGTGAAGGTGCCGCCAAGCGCCTTCGCCATGTGCTCGAAGCTGCGACCATCGTCGATGACGATCGTCTTGGCGCCGACGCCAGCGAAACTGGCGGTGAGGTCCTGCAAGAGCACCGACTTGCCCGACCCCGACTTGCCGGCGATCGCGACGTTGTGGTTGCCGGCGCCGTTCTGGAACGGCGACCAGAACTGCGGTTGCCCGCGCCGCCCGACGAACAGGAGGTGCGGGATGTTCCCGCCGACATATTCACCCTGAATGGGCGCGATCGCCGCGACATTCGCGGAGCGCATCGTGCGCAGACGCTTCATCCGCTTGTAATCGGAATCCAGGCCGTCGGCGAGCATCAGCGGGAAGTGCGCCATGAAAGCGGGCAGCTGGATGTGGGTCTCGTCGATCAGATCCCATCCGCTCGCCTTGTAGAGCGCCTTGAGGGTCCGCTCGCACGGTTCTCCACGGCCCTTCGGGGCGAGGATCGAGACGGCATAATAGCAGGAGACCAGCTTCTCCCCCTGCTTCACACGGTCTTGGATGAACTGCCACTCGGCTGCCTCGGTACGAAGCTTCGGAACGAGCTTCACGCCCTTGCCTTCCGCAAGCGAGCTGGTGCGCGCGAACTTGTAGCCCGCCTTGCTTTCCGAGGACTCCTGGCCGGGGATGATCCCGCAGACCGTCTGGAGCACCGGGCATGGCAGGTTCAGCTTCGGATTGAAGATGTCGCCGATGATCTTCTGAGTATCCCAGGGAGCCCAGCGGTCGGGGAAGTTGCGTACCGCCATCGTCCGGATATCGAAACGCTCCGGAACGAAGTCCTTCATCTCAGGCACGCCCTCGACGGAGGTGCCAGTCGGTCGCAGCGACTGCGCATGAAGGATAAGCCGATCCTTCTCGACGTGGGTGACGAGATCCCGACGCACACACTGCTCGTTGATCGGATCGAAGCGGTTGTAACCAGGCACTTCGTCGCCGGCACCGGTGGACGGCGCCAATATCTCGTCGAAGAAACGGATCAGGTCGGTCGGCTCGAACTGCCTGATCGGCACGTCGATCGATTCCAGGGCGGAAATTATGCCGTCACGCATCGTCACCAGATCGTCGGTGGAGAGGCCGGAGCCTTGGCTGATGCCGACCGACATGACGACGCGGTAATTGCGGACGAAGAACGGACCGTCGCTCGCGAGGGTCGACCATGCGCCATTGCGCAGCTTGTCTAGACGGTGCTTGGCGAGCGTCTGGAAGACGCCCGAAGCTTTGAAGCGCGGCAGAGCCCAGTCCTGTAGCTTCTCTGCGACGCGCGGAGAGGAATAGTTCGTCACGCTGAACTTGGTTCCGGGCAGGAGAATGTCCGAGAACAGGGAGCTGATGATGTCGTTCACTCGGTCGTTTGCACCGACGAGGGGCGCGAGCTCGAGGATGAAGCCTTTCGACCGCACCTGATGAAAGATGCGCTTGCCTTCATCGTAGGAACGATAGCCAAGGTAATGCGCGAGCATGGGAACCTGCGGCGGCGCAGACTTGCGCTCAGGCTTGCGGCTGTCGCCGACTACCAGGTCCACGATGTTGCTGAATGCTTTCATCATGGCGGCTCACTCCACCACGCCGGGGAACGAAGCGGCCTGACGCCGCGGCTTCGTCTCACGCGCCGCCAGTCGTTCCGACACCTGTGCTTCGATCGCGGCGATGGGATCGGGTCCTGCCGCTACCGCGACCTCCCTCGGCTGCGGGGCCTGACCCGGCGAAGCGCCGACAATGTCCGGCGCGATGGCGAGAAACGGAGGCGCGCTCTCCGCAGCCGCCAGGAGACCCTGATTGCGGGTCGGATGGCGGCCGCGCATAGCCATCGCGTCCATCGCATCGCCGCGACCAGGCAGGACGGCTTCGGTGTGAACCGTGCGCCGCGCGTGGCTCATGCCCGTGGCATCGGTGTAGCCCGGGAAGACGACCGCGAGCTCGTAGCTTGGAGCGCTCCTCGCCGTCATGGGTGCGGCTGCGAGGACGGTGTTGTGAACCGGCGCGTCGATCCCGTCGTCCATCTGGTACGGACCGGCCGGATTGAGCAGGTCGGTGGAAGTCGTCTCCTCGATCCGGGATATCGCCCCATCATCAATGACTGTCGAAGGGGCACATACTCCGTCAGGACCGTCGCAACTGAAGCTGCCGCTCACATTAGTGCCAAGGGTGGTGCAGCCGGAGACGAGGCCCCCGAATGCGGCGACGGCGAGGATGGCTTTGCTGTTCACGATGCACTCCCTTGGATCCAGCTTTCGAGGAATTCGCGCGGACGGAAGCCGTGGACGACGGCGCCATCCTCGCGGACGATTACGGGGGTCCCGTTGAAGCCGTGCTTGCGAGCGAAGGCTTCATTCGCGTCGAGACCGGAGGTGTCGCAATCCGATCCGGTCGTGATCGACCCGCCGTCATACGCCTGGTTGACGGCCTGGCGTTTGTCCGGCGAACAGATGACCGCTTCGGAGATCGGGCGGGTGCCGAGCACCGAAATCGGCCGCTCAACGACCTTCACGTTCAAAGTCTCGAGGGTCTCGTGGAGACGCTTGCAGTAGCCGCAGCGGAAATCGCTGAAGACGGTGATGGTCCTCGCGCCGCGGCCCATGACGACCGCGCCGTTTTGCGGCAGTGCCGCAAGTGCTAGTGGATCGACCTGATCGTCGACCGACGCGGTGTCTGCACCTTGCTGCCCGGGCGCTTGGGCGGGATCGGCCGATGACGTGTCCCCCCCTCCCCCGATGAGCATATCGGGGTTCATCTCCAGGAGCCGCGCCGCTGTCAGATCCTGCTTCGTCTCCATGTCGTACACGCGGCCGATGATGAGGTAGCGGGCGCCGTGATCGATGTAGAACAGGTTCTGGCGGGCCTGGACCTCGCAGACCCCTTCGATCTTCTCGCAGTCGATGGCCGTGATCTCGGTCTTCGGAAGGCGTTCTGCGAGGGCCTTCTCGACCGAAGGGCCCGAACTCTGGGCGAGCGCGGAAGCACCCATTGCGATCCCGCCGCCAGTGGCCAGGATGAGCAGTCCCTGAAGGACTCGCTTGGCACCGCCTCTGTAGCTGTCGCCATCGGAGGCCGGAAGAATACGTTGGTTGTTCATGAGGCTTAGTTCCTGATGAAGGTGCCGTCGAGGAACACGACCTCGACGCTGGCGCCGGTGGGCATCTCGACGACCGGCTGATATTGCTCGGCACGCTCGATGAGATATTCGGAGAGCATCTTTCCGGAGTTTTCAGCGCCAGCGCCTAAGCCTCTAAGGCCAATGTCGCCGGCCGAAGGGCTCGGAAGGTTCGCTCGACTATCTTGGCCGACCGGAACAATTGGGACAGAAAATGCGGAATCGACGGCCTTGCCCGCACCACTGACCAAACCGGCAAGGAACGCCTGCGTCGTGAGTGAACCTTCGCGGCTGATCACGCGGCCGCGAATGCCAACCTTGCCGCCGAACGCGATGAAGCCCTGAACCTCCGACACCGCAAAGCGGCCGCCGGGCTGCGCGCACGTCATGCGCTGGAGCTTTACGTAGACCTTCTCGGACGAGAGATCGCCATACGCCGCGCCGTTCACCATGCACCCTTGCACCCGAGTGGCGAGAAGCCGCCCCTCGCTGTAGACCGAGCGGGCGGGGCCGGTGATGCGCAGAAGCACGGGCAGCGGATCGCTCTGGCTGCGCGTGTTCGTGGTCGCATCGACCCCCACCACCACGGTCGCTTTCGCGATCGAGTTGGGCGGGAGATAGTTCGGCGAATCCGTGTAGACCGCGGGCGACTTGGAAGCGTCGATGCGCGACCCGGTCCCGCCATTCCCGCTGAACGACACCATCTGCACGTCGTTGCTACGACGAGGAGGCTGCGGTGCCGCCGCGGCAGGCGATGAGGAGGGGGCAACCCCCAGCGCCTGTGCGGCGGCAACCGGCCCGGGAGCAGTCGGGCGTGCATTGCCACGGCTCGCCTGCTGACGGAGCTGCTCGTTCTCGCGCTCGTATGCTTCAAGAACCCGCTGGCCATCGCGGGCCATTGCGGCGTTCTCGTTGCGCAGGCTGTCGACCTGCGACTGGAGCTCCATCATCTGCCCGGCTTGCGCCTCGACGCCCTTCAGACGCTGGCCCTGGGAATTGATCTCGCCCTCGTACATGGCGACCCATTCCTGGTCGACGCGCTGCCGGTTCATGAGGGCGTCGGTCGAGACCGTGGTCTCGGTTCCGTTTTCCATCGCCTGCTCGATCGTGTCGTCCGTATCGAGGACATACATCGACCCGGCGATCGCGATTACGCCGACCAGCCCATACATGAGCATCTTCTGGCGCTTTTGCGTCTGATCGTTCTCAGCGATCGAGCCGCTCTCGTCGAGCTCGTCGTGCTCGTCCTGCTCCGCGGCGTCGAGATCCTTGGGTTTGCGCTTCAGGAAATCCATCTCAGTTACCTTCCTGTGGGGACGACGACATAGGCGGCAGTCGCCTGCCCGCTCGCGAGGTCGCGGTTTGAAATGCTGACGGCGATCGCACCGTCGCCGGCGATGAGTTCTTCCTGCAGCGTCATGGGCGCCGCGCCGGTGTTCTCGATCCGGAGGACCTTGCCGGTCATGGTGGGGCTGCGATATTCGCTGACCAGCTGCACCTTGATGTCGCCGACATTGACCGGCGCACGAGCTGCGTCGCTGATCTCGAACCCGGTAACGGGACGCTGTTCGAACATCGCTCGGACGAGGCCCACCGCGCGATCGTCAAGCGACGCGGCCTGCAGGGTCTCTGCCTGCGGCTGCGGATTCTCGATATCCGCATTGGCCACGAAAACCTGCAGCGCACCGTCACCGGACACCTGGCAGTCGAACTTGTAGACGTAGCCCTTCTGCGTCGTGCCGAAGAACGAGATGTTCGGCTTCGTGTACCCTTCGGGAACCGAGAGATAGATGTCGCCGCGGGTCGGCTCGTGAACGATCGCGAAGTCTTCCGCCTCAATCCCGGTTTGCACACGGGATACGGCGACGAACTGGTCTTCCTTGAGCGCGATCCGGGTGAGGTCGGACTTCGAGGCTTGGCAGCGCACCTCTCCGTTATCGACGGCGAGGATGTGTTCCTGCGCGAGTGCGGGGACGGCAGACATCACGAATGCGCCGGCAATGAGAGCGGCCCCGCCCAGGCGCGTCAGGTAGCAATCGAGACGCGAGGCGAGAAGGCCGCCCGACACGATCATGAGCGAGGAAATGGCCGGGTTCATTCTTCCTCTCCTTCTTTCACGACGACGCCGAAACCCTTCAGGCGAAGCGAGACGCCGGTATATTTCCAATGGAACTCGAAGACCTTGTGTTCGCGCCGCACATCGCGCGAACCGACGATCGTGTGGAGGACGCCCCCGACCTGGCTGGTCAGCTCGTCGGGGTTCGTCCTGATCCAGTCGATGGTGACGAACTGGGTGACCTGAGAGCCTTCCTGCTCCGCCATGATCTCCATCAGCTTCGCCTTGAGCGCACCGCGCGATTCCGGCGCGGCAATGGCGACGATCCCATCGAGCCAGTACTGGAGCGTTTCGGGCGAGCGATTGAGCGCGAGCTGCGCGGTGTCACGGGTCACCGCCTCGAGATATTCCGGCGTGACCGATGAGGAGCTCAGCGTCATTTCGTTAGGAAGGATCGGCTGAAGCACCACTTCGCGATCGCGGGTCGATGCAGCCGTGAACATCACCACGACGAGGATGCCGAGAACGATGCAGATGAGCGCAAGGAGGTTGCGCTGTTTCAGCGTCCGTTGTGACGCCTCGTGAGCAAGAGATAGTTCCATGTCAGCCCGCCATCACACGAAGATGAGAAGGCGGAGCGACCTTCAGACCAAAGAAACCGCCCGGCAGATTCCAATAGGCAAAGTGCAGGACCCAATACATCGAACGCCCGGCTTTAAGTTTGCGATAGAAAAACCATGCAGCGACACTGAGGAGAAGTCCGATAACGATGTGCTGCGCGAGAATTCCCCAACCGAACGGAATCAGCATTATGAGGAATTCATCCAGCGTCCAGAACCCGATGAGCTCGGGGTCGTCGAGATGTCTTGGGATGGAATATTGGTCCAAAGGTCGTCTCCGCCAGTCAGGGGGCGGCTGCGTCTCGCTGGCGATCAGCAGCCCGCGCCCCCGTGGAGAGGGTCCGATCGAGCGATCAGACCGTGCCGGTGATCGTTGAGGTGACGATCGGCACGCCGGTGCCGGCACCGACGCCCACCCCGACCGGGATTGCCACTTGGCCGAGCGAGAAGCGTCCGGAGGCAAGCGCCACGATGCCGCCGGCGAGCGACAGCACGGTGATGATCTTACCGCCTGAGCCTTCGAGGAAGTCGGTGAACTGCGTTAGCGCGGTGTCGAACGTGGTGTCGGTACCGGCCATCGCGGCGTCGATCCCGAACACGCTCATCCCGGCCACTGCAGCCAGGGCGACGGCGAGGTTCGCGCCACCCTTTTTGAGATCGAGTGCTTTCATTGTCTTTCCCTTCTGGTTTGACGAACAGCGCGATGCGCCAAGACCAGAAGGGAAGAACGGGAACCTTTTCTCAACCAATTCGTCGCAAGGACTGACCTTTCAAGGTGCGAATCGCGCTTTGTCGATCCGACTGGTCAAAAAGACTGCACCACTAGGGATTAAATAATAAACCGGGTGGCATTCCGTTTGGGATCTATTGGCACGGAATCAGGACCACCCCGGAATGAACGCGGGTATGGCTGGCCTGTATGCAGCGCCGACTCTCAAGGCTAGACACAAAGCTGATTCAACGACGGTTCGACTCGCAGACTGATCGCACCCGAAAGAGAATCCAGGGGGCGAGTAAGCGTCATGTCGAGCGACAGCGAGGTTGTGCACGAGTTGCTGCTGGGCGAGCAGCCATTTGCAATTATTGCGGAAGCGATCCGCGTGCTAACCGTCGAACGGTTGAAATTTCAGCGGCTTAGAGACGTGATTCTTGAGGCGATCAAAGATCCCCCGAAGCCAACGGATGAACAGGTTGCGTTGTTCAAGAACCAGTTCCCACTCGATGGCCACGTAAGAATTTATCTTCGCTTGTCCCGATCGCTCAATTCCGAACTGGAAGCGCTCAAAATGGACCTATGCCAAAAACTGGATGAGAACTGCGGTGTACGTGAGACGGTTATCTTCTGTGCATTGTCGATCGCCCAGAGGAAAGATTCCACTTGCCACGGTTAAGGGCTTTTGCGCAGTATGCATTTGCATAGGTCGCGTTTAGGGAGGGATCATGCGCGAGGGATCGAACACCGTGGTTGTCGGACGCTGTGATCAGCTCCAGCGGGAATACGCTGTTCTCATCCGACGACAAATGGAGAAGCGCGGATTGAGCGTGCGGAAACTCGCAGAACGAGGTGTCATTCGTCAAAGCCATCGCAATCGCTTTTTTGACCGCATTGCCCAGGGCACATTGCCGCTTGCGGAATTCCATGCGGTGACCTCGCATTTGGAGATCGATCCTATCCGTGCGGCAATCACCGTACAGTGTTTTACCGATGCAACATCCTACGAGGACCCATGCTGCGAAACCTCAGCCATGGTGGCAGTTGCCATGGCGACGCACCTTCCTGAGGAACTGGCTGCCTGCGAAGGTAATTTCGAAACCATCCGGAGCGAACTTTGCGACGGTATAGCGAAGAACACTTCCTCGGCCATTGCCAAGTATCATCGCAAGCTGGAGGAAAGGCGCAATGGCGCCGACTTCGATTTCGCCTACGGCTGAGCATTTCGACCAGCGAAATCAGAGATCAGTTGCGGGAGGGGTTCTTCGGTGAACGAGTCTGCCCTGATAGCTTGGACATCGCTCTACATCGCGGTCGGCATAATGGCCATCCTCTGCGCACTACTAGCTTCAATCGTCACCGCTTGCGACTGGCGTAGCGGTAACTGGAAGCCGTCCATCACCACCAAGTTCGACAAGCTCTTGCTGTTGCCGAAAATCTGGTTCCGCTGGCAGCTCAATTATCTCAAAGGCGCACCGGCGATTCTGCTCATTGCGCTCTACTACGCTTGGTCGATCGGATTTTCAGTCTTCTGGGATTTCTGATGGGCGGACAAACCTCGCCAGCCGTACCTTCCGAAAGGGGTTGCCCGGGGGCATTGCTGAGGCTGCGCGGTGCACGGTGTTACCTTGCTGGACAGAGCGCATTATTGTGGACACGTAAGCGCGGGTCTCGCGAAAGGGTGGAATCCCGTTATACTGCTCCACTCGCCCAGGTCCCGCATTATATGCGGCCAACGCCAATTCCCATTTGCCGAACCGATCGAGTTGCATACGGAGATAGCGCGCACCGCCCGCAAGGTTTTCCTGCAGATCCCACGGATCGACAACGCCCAGATCGTCGGCCGTGCCCGGCATCAATTGCGTCAGTCCCATCGCTCCGGCATGGCTTCGCGCATACGGACGGTAGCGGCTTTCCTGGGCCACCAGGGCATCGAACAGTCTGACGGGAACGCCGGCGGCACAAGCTGCTGAAACAATCTCCTGAAAATATAGCCGACGTCGATATTGCGCCTCGCTGCCGATGCCGTGCAGCGGGAAATAATCGACTTCGCCGCACCCGGGTGTCGCTTGACCGGCTCTTCGTATTTCCGGGCTAGGATCGAAGGTTGGAAGCCCCACCCTCATCCAATTGGGTACGTGCAGCGCAGCTTTAGCCGGAACAAATGGGGTCGATGGGCTGGCAGCAGAAGGCTCGCCAAACTCGACATTACGTCCGTCTTGCTCAAGCGCTTGCGAATGTGGCCTTTCCCGACCAATTGAAGTTGCCACCTCGGACCGAACCGTCGGGACAAGTATCTCGAACGCTTGCTGTCGAGACGACGTAAAACTTTCGATATGAACCTGTTGCGCGGAAGCTGGGCCGGACAGGGCCAAAACGGCAAAAAGAAGTTTTTTCATGACCATACCTTTCGGCATGGTTTCCTATCGCAATCTCATCATAGAGGGGTTCTGCCAGACCGCAATGTCTAGCTCTGGTTTTCTTTCTCGAGAATGTCTGGTGCGTCAGATGGAAAAGGCAAAGACTGGGCCGCTTGCTGCCTGTCCGCTTTAGCGCAAACTTGCGGACATAGCGGACATAGCAATAGGCGATCCGGGTCTACCTCGTTATCGCGCACAGCATGCTCAAGGATATGAACTTCAAAGGGAACTGGCGCGACTATCAGGCGCGGGTCCTTGAAGAGATGGACGAGCATTTTGCTACGCGCTATGTCATCGCCTTTCCCGGCAATGGCGTACTTGAGCGACTCGTGATTGAGGCAAAATCACGCCGGGTCAGCGTAGTTGACCGTCGTGGACCTCTTGGGACAAATCCTCGCGAGAGGTGAAACTCTCTGGCAGCAAATCCATGTACCGGCCACTCCAAACCAAGCGAGTAAATGAGCAATCTTCTCATTCATCTGCAGAAGTCTTGGTCGCTCCGTAGATCGATATCAAGCCAGTGATGGTTTGATATCTCTTGCATTCTGTGATGCTGAGAAATCCAGCTTGTTCCATAAGCGGTACAAGCGCGCCGTCCGCGTTTGGCTGCGTGTCCGAAACACCGTCGAGCTGCTGTATCGTTGCTCTGAACAGGACACGCATGAGGCGTGATTGCTGCTCGCCGTAGTCTGCTATGAACAGGCGTCCACCTGGCTTAAGTGCTTCGTAAATCTCGCAAAGCAAGCGGAGCTTCTCATCATAAGGAACTTGATGGAGAACGAGGCAGAGTGTGGCGATGTTCGGCGCTGGCCATTTGGCAACAGTGGCCACCGAGAATAATCCATGTTTGAATTCAGCATCTATTCCAGCTCGCCCCGCTTTCTTTCGTGCGATCTGGATCGCATCTTCGTCTGGATCGATCCCGAAGTACGTCGTGGCTGGGTTTTTCGTGGCCAGTAGTGGCGCCAGGCTGCCGGTACCCGCCCCAATGTCGAGCAGGACCTCGTTACACTTGGGCTCAATCAGGTCCACAAGGTCTCTACGCCACCTTTTTTCGCGGGTCGAAAGTCGGGCCCCGATATCGTAGAGTGGCGTGAGAATAGGATAACCGGCTGGCGGCGTATAGACTGCATGTTGATCGGTCATGCCTGTCTCTCGCTTTGTGGGCCGAGCTCCGGCAGAGACTGTGCCTGCTTTCTAAATGGTTCGGCCAACTGTGCTAGATAGGCATCCGGATAATCTTCGATGCCAGCGAGGCCAATCGCCCCCGCTCTGATATGCTGGCTCGACCCAAAGCGCGCTGTACCAAGCAGAACATCCCAGAGCGTCAAGAAGAGACCGAAATTGACGTCGCCGTCCGTTTCGGATGCGAGGTGGTGGTGCCGATGAACTGGAGCGACGGCCCAGATATATGCCAACGGCCCGACCCGCATGTCGACGTTCGAGTGCTGTAACTGGAGCTGTATCAGCACCGCAAAGGAAGCCACGGCGGCGACATCGAGAGGGATTCCCAGAAGAAGCCAGGGCAACGCACCGGCGGTAACCTCGATGAACTGGTGGACTGGATGCTTCAGTAGCCCGTTGAAGCCGTACATGCGGCGTACCGAATGATGCACGGCGTGAAAACGCCAGAGAAACGAAACCCTGTGACTGGCGAAATGGGCAAGGGTAATCCCCACGTCGAGGAGTACAATAGCCATTGCTACATCGGCCCATAAGGGCAGCGTCTTTGGCCAGGCTGATTCCCAAGGGACAAGGCTTGTGATGAGCGGAAGAAGCAGCACCATAGCCACAAGAGATCCTTCATTCACGAGGGCATGCAAAATGTCTCTACGGCCATCGCCATGGCTCGAGTTCCACTGGTTTTCGAAAGGCGCGATACGCTCGGCGGCGAGCGAGGACCCAATCGCGGCGATGATCAGAACGAACAACCAGGCCGGCGAACTACCCGAGGACACGATCGCCGTAGCGCCCCCGACAAAGCCGAAAAAATAGAGCGGGCCATAGAGATAACGAAAAAACGGCCATTGCAGCCTCCATCAAACGATGGTTCCGTCTACGCTCCCTTAGGGCCCCGGTATTGAACGTTTCGCTGGCGTCTTAACGCACGATGGTAATCTCGATTTTTGCGAGACCCTGTGATGGCGTCACGCCGAACCATTCGACCAAACGACGGGTAAAATGCGCTTGATCGGAAAACCCACCTGCGGCCGCGGCGGCAGCTAGACTATGAGACTGGTGGAAACCTTCGATGGCACGCTGAACTTGCAACCATTGCAGGAGCTTGGTCGTCGGCACTCCAAAATCTCGAATCGCAATTTCCCGCATCCGCGTGGTCGAAACACCGACGGCTTTGGCCAATTCCGAAGGTGACGCCCCGGGTTCGATCCGTTGCAGCGTAGAGCGGAGGCGCGGGTCGATTTGGCTCGAACCCTTCCGGTTCAAAAAGCCTTCCATCCATTTGCGTGCCTCGTTCCCAGATCCAACCAGAGCCAATGCATTCGCTTCAGCGGTCGAAAGCCGTTCCAGTCCAACACTCTTGTTGAGGTCACGGGTTCCCATGAAAAACGGATCGACATACAGATTTCGCAGGATGGCACCGGATGGCGTCAAGCGGTGAACCGTGGTGGCAGGGATGAGAACAGCTTCACGGGGCGACAAGCGAAGATCTCGGTCAGCGTTAATGCTGCAAGAGTCGACCAGCGAAAGACTGATCTGGTGTGCCAGATGACTGTGCGGACGGTTCTCTCCTGTTTGGGCGTCGAGAAGTGCCCAGCCAAATCCGAGCATCATGTTGCCCTCCCATGAGGCGTCGGTGCTTCTCAAAGAGCGATTTCGTCTTAGCTGCTGTGCAATCGGACGTTCCTTTCTGAGAGATCTCAACGCGTTCCCGGCTCTCCTCAAGTCTCTTTCAAAGACCGCTCACTGCGCCGGATATCCTCGAGAATGATCTTGCTGCCTGGCAGCGCCGGCATCCGGGAACGATCGATGCGCAGGTCCTGGGCGGGGAGCCGATATTCCAATTCGCAAAGAAGCATTCGCAACGCGCGCTCCATCACTTCGAGCACGACCGTCTCGCCGGGGCAGCGATGATTTTTCGGGACATCGCCGCCGCCCTGAGGGATCAATGCGAACGCGGAAATGCTTTCCTCGCGAAAGCGCTCCGGATTGAAGGTTTCCGGCTCGTTCCAGAGATGAGGATCAGTGTTGGTTGCGTGCAAGTCGAGCAGGAAACGTCGCCCGGCGGGAAAACGGACATTTCGCCACCGGAAGTCCTTTCGGCTTCTGGCAGCGACCGCAGGAAAGAAGGGATAGAACCGGCGCACTTCCTGGACGAAATAGCCCATCTCAGAGCGATCGGATGCAGGGGTCGGAGCCAAATCGGGAAACGAATGGAGAGCATGCGCCAGGAGAGTGATATAGACAGACGCTGCGACGGTTGGGCGCAGAACGTTCAGCAGTTCGACGGCGGCGATCTTGGGACTTAGCAGCGCGCCATTCTCATCCCGGTGCCCAGCGATCACAGCCAGCGCGGATTCAGCGTGTGGGACCAGACGGCTATCGCGCACATCCTTGATGATGCGAGCGAGCCACGCTTCGGACCGGCTGCGAGCGCGCCGGGCTTGAAAATGGCCCAAGCCGAGCGCGGCCGCGCGGTCGAAGAGTAGAACAAGGTCGCGAGTTCGCTTGATGCGCTCTTCAGCCGGTAGTGGCACTCCGGCCCAGTCGCACACTGCTTCGGCCAATATGGGATGCAGCGCTTCGTAGAAGATTACCTGCGTTTCCCGGGTCCATGCCGGGAGCTGGGCCAACCACATTTTTTCGAATTTCTCTCCCAGAGCCTCGACACGCTCTTGCGTCAGCAACGACACGAACATTTCCTTGCGCCGCAAATGCCGCTCGCCATCCAGACCCTGGACTCCGCCCTTGCCAGTCAAAGTCGCCCGAACCGGTTCCGGCATCGCGCCGTCGCGCGACATTCGCGTTTTATCGTAGAACATCTCGGCCGCAGCTTCGCCGCGCAGGCACACAGTCCGCCGGAGCAACAGGCGGGTTTCGAACATATCGCCACCGGTTCGCGAGCAGACCGTGCTTACGAAGTCATAGGGCCGTCTCAGGAAATGGAGTGTGCTGTCGACGGGCCCTTGCGGTATGAGTTCTTCGCTCTGTTTTATGGAATGATTCATAGACCAATACCGTCCTTTCGATTTGGCATATCGCTGCCGAGCCAGCCACAGCGAAACCAACCGGCTCGCTTTTGACTATGCTCCCGCCG